>NZ_JAMYSA010000029.1:0-66554 GCF_040321735.1 Mesorhizobium sp. M0293 | reverse complement strand
CCCCCCCCCCCGCCCCCGGCCGCCCCCCCCCCCCCCCGCCCGGGCCCGCCGCCCCCCCCCCCCCCCCCCCCGGCCGTCTGCCGCATCGAGCGCATTGGCGGTCAGGGCGGCCACGGTTCCGGCTTCGTCATCGCGCCGGACGGGCTGGTGGTCACCAATTTCCATGTCGTCGGCGATGCCAGGACAGTGCGCGTCTCGATGCCGGACGGCGCGTCCCGCGAAGGCCGCGTGCTCGGCCGCGATCCCGACACCGACATCGCACTGGTGCGCGCCGATGGCAGCTTTGCCGATGTGGCGCCGCTGGGCGATTCCAAGCGGCTGCGGCGCGGCCAGATCGCGATTGCCATCGGCAACCCGCTGGGCTTCGAGTGGACCGTCACCTCCGGCGTCGTCTCGGCGCTCGGCCGCTCGATGCGCGCCTCGACCGGCCGGCTGATCGACGATGTCATCCAGACCGACGCGGCACTCAACCCCGGCACTTCCGGCGGGCCGCTGGTGTCGTCGGCCGGCGAGGTCATCGGCGTCAACACCGCCATGATCCATGGCGCGCAAGGCATCGCCTTCGCGGTCGCCTCCAACACCGCCAATTTCGTCATTTCGGAAATCATCCGCTTCGGCCGCGTGCGCCGGGCGTTCATCGGCGTTTCGGCCGACACAGCCAATTTGCCGCGCCGCGCCGCCCTTCTGTCGCAAGTGTCGAGCAAGACGGCGGTTCGGCTGCGCAGCGTCGAAAAGGACGGTCCGGCAGCCAAGGCTGGCTTGAAGGAAGGCGACATCATCGCCGCCATCGATGGCCGCCCGGTCACCGGCGTCGACGACCTGGTGCGTTTGCTCGACGCCGAACGCATCGGCCGCGAGACGCTGTGCACGGTCGTGCGCCGCACCGGCGTCAGCCAGGTGACGGTGACGCCGGTGCCAAGGGCGAGCTAGCGCTGTAGCGGCGCAAACACCCGCCCGAGTAGCGACACCAGCAACGCCGCCAGGTCGCCGGTCGGGTCGAGGTCGGGATCGAAGATCGTCATGTCCATGCCGATGCAGGCGGGGCCGGCTGCCAACACCGAGAGGATGGCGACGAGATCGTCCGGATCGATGCCGGGGCTGCCCGGCGAATCCACCGCCGGCATCACCGTCTGGTCGAGCACGTCGATATCGAGGTGCAGCCAGTAGGGAAACCGCGCCAGCGCCGCACGAGTCTTGTCCAGCACTTTCGCCGCGCCAAGTTCGCGCGCGGCAAAGACGTCAATCCGCGTCATGGCGGTGGCGTTGACATCCGGCCAGGCAAAGTCCGCGTTGCGGTTCTCGCGTTCGCCGATCTGGATCACCTGCTCGTCGGCAACGAGCGTACCGTCAATGCTCGGCCACTCGGTAAGCAACGCCTCGCCACGCCCGGTGGCGAGCGCAAGGTCCATGCCGGCGGCCGAGCCGAGCACGGCGTCGACATCATAATTACCGGGATGACGGAAATCGCTGTGCCCGTCGACATGCACCAGAGCCAGCGGACCGGAGCGCCGCGCCGCCGCCAGCGCGCCGAGCAGGATCGAGCAATCGCCGCCGATGACCAAGGGAAACTCGCCCCGCCTGAGCGCGTCGGCGACGATCTCGGCAAGCTCGAGATTGAAACGACGGATCGCGAGACCGTTGCGCAGCCGGGTGCCCGGCCGCGGTTCGGTGCTGTAGGCGGGCCGCTCGAGATCGACCACCCTGGCCGGCGAAAGCATCTCGACCAGGCCGGCCTCGCTCAGGGCCTGCGGCGCCCGCCACGTCCCCGGCACATGGCTGGGCCGCAGCGGCCGGAGGCCGAGGTTGGACGGGGCGCGGATAAGACAGACCTTGCGCATGGGCAGGCTCGCGTTTGTCGCGCCATCATAGAGCGAGGCCATGGGGACGACCAAGCGATCCCGACTCCGGCGCCGCCTCTGCCGACAGTTCCTGCCAACGGCCGCCTTTCAGGCTCCCGCCGCCCCGTCCGCATACTGCGCCAGAAATTCCTCGCTGGGCGGGATCGGCTTGATGACGTCGATCAGCACGCCGTTGGGGTCCTTGGTGATGAAATGGCGCTGGCCGAAGGGCTCGTCGCGCAAGGATCGAAGGATCGGCAGGCCGGCGGCAAGGACGCGCTCGTAGACCGCGTCGGGATCGCGAACCTCGAAATTGATCAGCAGGCCCAATGTGCGGCCCCGCCCCTCTTCCGGGATTGTCTCATGGTCGCCCTGGACGATGCCGAGATTGACGCGTTTGCTATCCGCTGCGCGAAGGTCTGGTTGCGGCAATGCGGGCGCAGACGATGACGAGATTGCCGGCGGAGGCACTGACAGCGCTCTTTGCCGCTGCCTTCGACCGCGTCGCGCTGGCCATCGAGGCCGGTGCCTCGGCCGAGGATTACCGCGCCGTGCTCATGGCACTGATCGAAGGTCTGTCTCCGGCTCCTCCTCAGGCACCTCGCCCGGTTCGAACTCGTTGAAGCAGCGGAGCTGTCGCTTGAACTGGTGGATCAGCCAGGCCGCCGCCGGCTTCGGGCTGCGATCGTTGCGATGCATGGCAAACAGGGGAGAACTCACCTCCCTGAAGGACTCGAGGTCGAGTTCGACCAGCCGGCCGCTCGCCAGATCGTCGGCGATCAGCCAGCGCGGTAGCCCGCCCCAGCCCAACCCCTCGCGCATCAGCGTATGCTTGGTGCGCATGTCCGTCAGCCGCCATGTGCGGTAGGCGTAGACGCCGAAGTCGCGCCCCTTGGTGCGCTCCGATTGATCGGTGACGACAAGCTGGATGTGTTCGCGCGCGTCTTCGATCGCCACTGGTTTTGGCAGCAACGCCAGCGGGTGAGTAGGGGCAGCGGCCAGCACGATCGACATGAAGCCGATCCGCACAAGATGCACGTCGACCTCGCCCAGCAGCCCGCCAATGCCAAGGTCGGCCTGCCCGCTGACGACATGATCGGGGATCAGCCCAAGCGTGCCGATGTGCAGGCGCAGCATCACGGTCGGAAACTGTGCCTCGAATGCCTTCAGCACCCGAACCAGCACCGGTGAGGGCAGCGCCGCATCGACCGACAGCGCGACTTCCGCCTCAAGCCCCTGGTGGTGGCCGTCGACGCGCGAGCGAATGCGCTGCAGCACGCCGACCATGCGGCGTGCATCCTCCAGCATCGCCCGGCCGATCTCGGTCAGCTGCGGCTCGCGCGTCCCCTCGCGCTCGAACAGTTTCAGCCCGAGCTGCGCCTCGAGATTGGCGATGCCATAGCTGATGACGGACTGCGCCCGGTTGAGCTTGCGGCCGGCGGCCGAGAAGCTGCCGGTATCAGCGACTGTCACAAAGATCTGAAGTTGGTCGAGGGTTGGGTTGGGCTGCATCGCTATATCTAACTTATGGATGGATCGTATAGAAAATATATCAGTTTATCGAATGGGTCGATAGCCCCATATCTGGCGGGACAAATCATTCCAACCGCTGGAGAGCCCCAAAATGTCCATTCTTCTCGTCACTTCGAGCCCGCGCGGCGCCGCCTCGCATTCGACTCGCATCGCTACCGAATTCGCTGAAAAGCTCGTCGCCGCCGATCCGTCGAACACGCTTGTCGTGCGCGACCTCGTCGCCAATCCGCTCCCCCATATCGACGCCGACTACGCCAGCGGCATCTACGTGCCGGCAGAAGCCCGCACTCCGCGCCAAGCTGAAGTCGTCGGCGTCTCCGATGTAGTGCTCGACGAGCTGTTCGCCGCCGACACGGTGATCCTGGCCACAGGCTTCATCAACTTCAACATCTCCTCAACGCTGAAGTCCTGGGTCGACCACATCTCTCGTTCCGGCAAGAGCTTTGCCTATGGCGAGAACGGCCCCAAGGGTCTCGTCACCGGCAAGAAGGTCTATATCGTGCTGGCTTCGGGTGGCATCTATTCCGAAGGTGCGGCCGTGCAGTTCGATCACGCCATTCCCTACCTGCGCGGCGTGCTCGGCTTCCTCGGCATGACCGATGTCGACGTCATCCGCATCGAAGGCGTCGGCATGGGCCCTGACGCGGTGACCGCAGCGCTCGCCAAGGCGACCGCCAAAGTCGACGCCGTGGTGGCCGCCCGCCGCGACATCGCGGCTGCCGCGTAAGTCACACCGATCATCTGGATGAAAAGGCAGGCGCGCCGCGCCTGCCTTTTTTCATTCTAGCCAATCAGATACCGCAACAGCCCCGCCGAAGCGACCCCAATCAGCACGGTCGGCAGCATGGACAGCCGCGTCGCGGCGATCAAAGTGATCGCCAGCGCCAGAAGATCCGCCGGATTGCGCGACACGAAGGCTGGCGCGATGACCGAGATCAGAACGCAACCTGGCGCCGCCTCCATCACCGCCGTGGCTCGCACGCTGAGCATGCGGTTGCGCAGCACGACGTAGCCGCCGATCCGCGTCAGGTAGGTGACGCCGGCCATCAGCACGATGATGAGAAGTGTTGTTGCGTCGATCATGCATCACCTGCCATCAGCCAGGCCGCCGCCAGCCCCGACACGGCACCCGCGGCGACATACCAGGCGCCTGGGACGAAGAGATACACCAATGCCGCGACGACCAGGCTGACCAGCCAGGGCCGCGCCGCCGCCAGGCCCGTCCACATGCCGCGCATCAGCACCAGGAAGACGGCCGGAAACGCCATGTCGAAACCGTAGGCCTCGACATCGCCAAGCATCGGGCCGAGCACGGCACCCAGCGTGGTGAACGCCACCCAGGTGAGATACATCGCCAATCCCGCGCCCATGTAGTAGCGCGGGCTGAAGGCCGGCGTTGTGCCGGCAGCACCGCGCTTCCGGGCATCGGCCAAGCCCAGCGCCCAGCTCTCGTCACACATGAAGAACAGCGCTGGGAAGACCTTGCGCCGCGGCAGATCGCGCAGGAACGGCGCCAGTGCCGCGCCCATCAGCAAATGACGGCTATTGACCAGGAAGGTGATGGCGACGATGAGCACGATGTGCGGCGGCGACGTCCATAGCTGGACCGCCGCGAATTCCGACCCCCCGGCAAAATTCAGTCCTGTCATTGCCGACAGTTCGACAACGCTCAAGCCTCTCTGCGTGGCCTGGGCGCCAAGCACCAGCGCATAGGGAATGGTGCCGAACAGCACCGGCGCGCATGACATCACGCCACGACGGAATTCGGATCTTGAGCCATCGCCCGCCGCCTCGACTGCCTGTGAAATGCTCATGATTCTCCATCGGCTGGCCTCGCGGCCGCCGCTTCCCTGCGTTTGAAATCAACTGATGTTGGCGGCAAACATACCGATATCGGCCCGCAATTTGGTTGCAAAGATTGTTGTATTTGACCGAATTTCGGCATTGAGTGTCACAAACTGCCGAATAGATGGAATCTAGAGCCATGAAGCTGGATGAGATCGACAAGCGGATCCTACGGGCGCTGCAGCGTGACGGCCGCATGGCCAACAACGATCTGGCCAATGAGGTCGGCCTATCGCCCTCGCCTTGCCTACGGCGCGTGAAGCTGCTGGAGGAGGCCGGAATCATCGACCGCTATGTCGCCGTGCTCAACCCGGCCAGCATCGGCAAGGGCCTCACCTTCTTCACCCGCATCTGGCTGAAGGCGCAGGACGAGGACACGATCGAGCATTTCGCCACCGAAGTCGCCAAGCTGCCGCAGGTGATGGAGTGCTATCTGATGCTCGGCGACTGCGATGCCATGGTGCGCGTGGTGGCGGGCGGCATCGACGACTACCGCCGCTTCCAATCGGAGCATCTGAGCCGCATCAAGGGCGTGCAGAACGTCAAGACGGACGTTCCCAGCCAGACGATCAAATACACGTCGGAACTGCCGATCTGACGCATGTCGCCCAAAAGTGCGAAGCGGTTTTAGGATAACGACAGGCGTCCAAAAAAAGGCCATGCCACCGAAGAACAGCGTCCTTTCAGACTGGATAAAAAATGCAACCGGATTGTAGGATCGGCCTCGATGCCAGCGTCCTTCGGAGGCAAGCAGCGCGCAGCGCTGCCCTCTGGCATGGGAGATTTGAATGAGCCTTTCCTATCGTTGGGTCATCGTCGCTGCTGGTGCGCTGATGTCCTGTGTCGCCATCGGAACGATGTTTTCGCTGGCGATCTTCCTTGAGCCGATGGCGATCGACACCAACTGGTCGCGCGCCGGCATTTCGAGCGCCATGACGCTCAACTTCCTGGTGATGGGCCTTGGCGGCTTCGCCTGGGGCGCCCTGTCGGATCGTTTTGGCGCCCGCATCGTCGTGACGATCGGGGCGGTGCTGCTCGGGCTGGCGCTGGTGCTGGCCAGCCGAGCCGGCACGCTCCTCACCTTCCAGATCACCTATGGCGTGCTGGTCGGCCTCGCCGCCAGCGCCTTCTTCGCGCCGATGATCGCGCTGACCACAGGCTGGTTCGACACCAACCGCAGCCTTGCGGTCTCGCTGGTCTCGGCCGGCATGGGCGTGGCGCCGATGACGATCTCGCCCTTCGCCCGCTGGCTGATCTCGGCCTATGACTGGCGCACGGCCATGTTCGACATCGGCATCACCGCCTGGGTGCTGCTGTTGCCGGCAGTGCTGCTGGTGCGCCAGCCGCCAAAGCCTGCCGTGGCCGACACCGGCTCCATGCCGGTTGCCGAAGGCGCCGGCCTGACGGTCGGCCAGGCGCTGCGCTCGCCACAGTTCATCGTACTCGGCCTCACCTTCTTTGCCTGCTGCGCGGCGCATTCCGGACCGATCTTCCATATGGTCAGCTACGCCATGCTGTGCGGCGTCGCCCCCATGGCAGCCGTCTCGATCTACAGCGTCGAAGGCCTCGCCGGCCTCGGCGGGCGGCTTCTCTACGGCGTGCTGGCCGACAGGCTGGGCGTCAAGCCGGTGCTGATCGCGGGCCTGGCGATCCAGGCGATCGTCATTGCCGCCTATCTCTCGATCAGCCGGCTCGACCAGTTCTATATGCTGGCTGTCATCTTCGGCGCCACTTATGGCGGCGTCATGCCGCTCTATGCGGTGCTGGCGCGCGAATATTTCGGCCAGCGCATCCTCGGCACCGTATTCGGCGGCGCCACCATGCTGTCCAGCCTCGGCATGGCGCTGGGACCGCTTGCCGGCGGCATGGTGTTCGATGCCTACGCCAACTATTCCTGGCTGTTCATCGGCTCGGCCCTCATCGGGCTTGGCGCGGTCGGCATCGCCATCGCGTTCCCGCCGCTACCACGCCGGGAGTTGCAGCCGGCTTAGTCTTCGGCCGGATCGAGTTCCGAACCGCGCGGGCCAGGCAAACCATGAGCCTGGCCTGTCCGGTGCGATCGCGGGCATTTGAGCCGAAGGCACACGGCTCACCCACAGCCAGGTCCATTTCAAGGACTGACGAACCTCCTACTTCACCGTGATGGACATACCGCTGAGATCGGCGTTGACTTGCAGGCCTACCTGCTTGCCTGACAGTTCGAGTTGGGCGCCCTTGTCATTGGTCATGACGATCACCTGAGCCCCTTTGCCGAGCGTGCCGCCACCGCCCACCGCACCGTAGACCCCCGTCACATCCCGGGCGCGCCTGATGTGGCGCACGGTCCCGTGGAAATAGGTCTTCGAAACCCCGAAGGCGAGACCGCCCGAGACGCCGCCGACCGAGATGGGATAGCGACGACCATGGAAGGTCAGCGTGCCCTCGCCTCCGGATCCGCCCACGAAGAAGGCAGCCTTGTAGATGGCAAAGCGGATCGTGCCGCTGTCGGCATGCGCGGCGCTGGCAACGCTGACTGCTCCTGCGGCGATGACGGCAACCGCGAATGAACGAATTCTGGACGAAATCATCATGATGAGAACTCCTCAAGGTAGCCGCTTGCCCAACGGCTGGGCTCGCCAGCGTGGTATCAAGGTTACAACTGAACAGTCTCACCCGTCATTGGTTCCAAGCACTCGCCCCGGTGGTGCGTCATACCGATGTCCAACTAGGAAATGGACAGGATCTCAAGCTCGCGCTGCCCTAGCTGGACAAAGTCGCCAACGGTTTTGCCGGTCAGCGCGATGGCAACCGGCGAAGCATGCGATATGGAAGCTTGAGACGGGTGGCCTCATCCTCACCGACGATGCGGAAGGTCTGAGTGCGGCCATCATCACGCTTGAAGGTAACGGTGTGCCCGAAGGCGATCACTTCATTAGACGTGGGCACCGACATAAGCTGAGCCGTACGGACGCGCTCGGCATAATAGCGCATATCTCGAACCGGAACCGCCGACTGCCGTCGCCTCTCATTGACATCTTCCAGCACGCTAGCGGCCTCGAGAGCCTGCTGAGCGCGAGCCAATTCATCCTGCAGCATCTTGAGACCCGCCGCCGTGACGAGGTTGATCCGATCGGAGATAGGGCGAGCCGGCAGGATGGTTTCCGATGCTGCCTCGGCACTTTCCTCCTTGGCAAATGCTACGCTCAATTGTCGAGACTCTCTGCTTGCGGCCCACGGCCGTCATTCGAGAAACTGGCGGCGAATAACCGCTTCGGCGGAAGGCCGAAATTCGTCGCCTCGACCAATCCCGTCCCTATCCGAAAATCCGCTCGCCCTGCTCGTCGACCAGCTGGATGCCCTTCTTGATCGAGATGTCGACGGCGTCATCTAGCCCGGCGAAGCGATCGGCACGGATGAATTTGTGTTCCTTCACCACACCGTCGATCTCCTTGGAGACAATGCCGCAGGTTTGGTACTGGCCATCCGCCTTGTAGGGGGTGGCGCTGATCAGGAAACCCTTGTGCTCGACCTGTTTGGCTGGCGCCGCGTTTTTTGGTTCGGCCGCTTCACTGCCGCCGCCACCGCCGAAAAGACGCTTCAGAAAAGACATCGGGCTTCCTCCAACAGCATTCATCCCACACCATGTAGCGTGGCGCGGGATGAATTTCACTATCGGTCCTTGGCCCAGCGGGCAAGGGCTGCATCCGGCCGTGCCGGAAGACCTTACTTGTGCGACAGCGCTTCCAGCGCTTCGGCTGCAGCTTCGAGGATGGCGATCGCCTCAGCCTGCTTGTCGGCCGGGGCATCGACGAAGTCACCGAGAGCCGCGCGCAGCCGGTGGCGCACGGCACGGAACTCGTCGCGTGCTTCCGAACGGCCGCCACGACCGCCACGACGGCCGCCCTCTTCGCTCTCGTCGTTCCAGCCGAACCAGTCGCGCGCCTTGGCCATCTTGCGGCCGAAACGCTCGAGATGTTCGAGCACGCCGTCGATCATCTCGCGGTTGTCGGCGAGATGCGCTTGGCCCGCCTCGGTGATCGAGAACACCTTCTTGTTGCCGTCGGCGGCGGAGGCGGCGTAGCCGGCCTCTTCCAGGAAGGTCAGCGTCGGGTAGACCACGCCCGGGCTCGGGCTGTAGATGCCGCTGGTGCGCTCCTCCAGCGCCTTGATGATGTCGTAGCCGTGGCGCGGTGCCTCGGCCAGCAGCGACAGCGTGATCAGCTTGAGGTCGCCGTCGGCCAGCATGCGGCCGGCGCGGAACATATCGCCGGGGCCGCCGCGTCCACCGCCACGACCGCCGTGCCCGAACGGGCCGAACCCTCCGCCCCCTCTGCCGCCGAATTTGCCGGCCATGTGCATGAACATGCGCTCGCCGAAATGATTGTTCCCAAAATGTTTGTGCATTGATTGCTCCTTGAGTTGTATCTTACGATATATCTTACTTAGGCAGGCCAATCGATGGAGTCAAGATATATCTTACGATGTATCTGAATGCGGCGCCAGAGGCTTTGCTTTCGCTCTGCGAGCCGGCCAGCCGATAGCTCGCACGAAAAAGTCCGGAGATGTGTCCTCCGGACTTTGCACTTCTGGTCATTGATGACGGACTGCTACCAGCGGCCCTTGCGCCGGTTCCAGGCATAGAGCAGGTCGGCGAAACGATCATAGGCAAAGCGTGTCAGCGGCAAGGCAGCCGGATTGCCGAACAAAGTCGCCAGCCAGCCCTCGCCCGGCGTGACCTTCCACACGGCGATGGCAACGTCGGCGCCGACCAGCAGCCTGCCCGCCGCGTCGGTGGCGTGCAGCCGGCGTCGGATATCCTCGAGCGACGCGCCATGTCCGGCAAGCGCTGCCGGTTCAAAATTGATGTCGCGAAATTCGATCCGTCCGGCCTTGACCGCTTCGATCAACCGCCGCTTCTGCCTGCTGATGCCGGCATCGCAAACCGGGCAGCGCGTGTTGTACCAGACGATCAGCATGGTCTCGACATTGGGTTGGTAACGCAACCTGAAGGACCACGAACAATCGGGCGCGGTCAAGACGTCGCTCGAGCGGTTGCGCACGAACGAGGCTGTCTCAGACCAGCCGGTCCGGTCCTCCACGACAGTGCCTATCCGAGCGAGGTGATGATCTCCCGGTAGGCTAATTCGGGAAAGGCCTTCAGCGTCCGCGTCCTGACGTTGCCGGCCGCCGCCAGCATCAACGAGAAACGCGCCAGGACCGCGTCGTCGGGGGCCTCTACCACCGCCACCATGTCGTATTCGCCCATGGTCAGGTAGAACGCCTTGAACGATCCGCCCATGTCTCCCAGCTGCTTCCTGGCGGCGTCGAGCCGCTTCGGCGAATCGCGAACGCTTCTGGCGCCCTGCTCGGTCCAGTTCATCAGCACGATGTAACTTGTCATGGCACACCTCCCTCCGGGGCCACGGAGCACGGCGGCTTCGCCGGGGCGGGGCATCCGGGTTGTCGCCCAGAAAATGCATCCGACGCCGAATTATCCTCCCGAAGGGTGCGAGCCGCAAGAGCACGCACCCGGAACGAAAAAAGGGCGCCTCGATGGGCGCCCTTGGTCTCGTGCAATCGGTAAGTGTTAGCTGTCCAAAAAGCTGCGCAGCTTCCGCGACCTGCTCGGGTGCTTGAGCTTGCGCAGCGCCTTGGCTTCGATCTGGCGGATACGTTCGCGGGTGACCGAGAACTGCTGGCCGACCTCTTCCAGCGTATGATCGGTGTTCATGCCGATGCCGAAGCGCATTCTGAGCACACGCTCCTCGCGCGGCGTCAGCGAGGCCAGCACGCGCGTGGTGGTCTCGCGCAGATTGGCCTGGATCGCCGCGTCGATCGGCAGGATCGCCATCTTGTCCTCAATGAAATCGCCGAGGTGCGAATCCTCCTCGTCGCCGACCGGCGTTTCGAGCGAGATCGGCTCCTTGGCGATCTTCAGCACCTTGCGCACTTTTTCGAGCGGCATGGCGAGCTTTTCAGCCAGTTCCTCCGGCGTCGGCTCGCGACCGATCTCGTGCAGCATCTGGCGCGAGGTGCGCACGATCTTGTTGATCGTCTCGATCATGTGCACCGGAATGCGGATAGTGCGCGCCTGATCGGCGATCGAACGGGTGATCGCCTGCCGGATCCACCATGTCGCGTAGGTCGAGAACTTGTAGCCGCGGCGGTATTCGAATTTGTCGACCGCCTTCATCAGGCCGATATTGCCTTCCTGGATCAAGTCGAGGAACTGCAGGCCGCGATTGGTGTATTTCTTGGCGATGGAGATAACGAGGCGCAGATTGGCCTCGACCATTTCCTTCTTGGCGATCGCCGCTTCGCGCTCGCCCTTCTGCACCTGGTTGACGATCTTGCGGAATTCCAGGATCGAGATCGCCGTTTCGGTAGCGAGGTTCTGGATCTCGGCGCGCAGGTCCTTGATCGCGTCCTTCTCGTTCTTGGTGAATTCCTTCCAGCCGCGCGAGGTCAGGTTGCCGATCGCGCGCGTCCAGTTCGGATCGAGTTCGGAGCCCTGATATTCCTTCAGGAACTCCTCGCGACGCACGCCGTAGCTTTCGGCGAGCCTGAGCAGCTTGCCTTCGTTTTGCACCAGGCGCTTGTTGATGTCGTAGAGCTGCTCGACCAGCGCCTCGATGCGCGCCGTGTTGAGCGACAGCGACTTCACCGCCTTGATCAGCTGGTCCTTCAGCTCCTTCAGCCGGCGGTCCTGGCTGGGCGACAGCGTGCCGGCGGCGGCCAGACGGTTCTCGACCTGCTGGTCCTGCAGCTTGCGCAGCTTCTTATAGGTGTCGGCGATGACGTCGAGCGTCTCCATCACCTGCGGGCGGAGTTCCGCTTCCATGGCCGCCAGCGACAGGCTCGCTTCGTCCTCGTCTTCCTCGTCGTCATCGACCAGCCCGCGCGTATCGGCGGCGACATTGGTGACGTCGTCTTCCTCGTCGCGCGAACGGCGCGGCTTGTCCTCGACCTTGGCCTCCTCGATGCGCTCGACCACCGGCGCCTGCTTGGCTTCGGGGCCGGCATAGGTGGCTTCGAGATCGATGATCTCGCGTAGCAGGATCTTGGATTCGTTGAGCTCGTCACGCCAGATGATGATGGCCTGGAAGGTCAGCGGGCTTTCGCACAGGCCCGCGATCATCGTCTCGCGGCCGGCCTCGATGCGCTTGGCGATGGCGATTTCGCCCTCGCGCGACAGGAGTTCGACCGAGCCCATCTCGCGCAGATACATGCGCACCGGATCGTCGGTGCGGTCGGTCGGTTCTTTCTTGGTGGTGGTGGCGGCGACCGCGGTGCCGGTCTGCTCGGCCAGCTCGTTGGCGTCTTCCTCGGCATCGGCCGCCGTGTCGGCGGCCTCGGGCTCCTCGCCCTGCTCGTCGTCCTCGACCACGTTGATGCCCATGTCGGACAGCATCGCCATCGTGTCCTCGATCTGCTCGGAGGTCACTTCCTCGGAGGGCAGCACCGAATTCAGCTCGTCCATGGTGACATAGCCGCGCTTCTTGGCGGCCTTGATCATCTTCTTGACAGCATCATCGGAAAGGTCGAGCAGCGGGCCATCGGTGGCGCCTTCGCGTTCGGTTTCGACCTCTTCCTTTTCCTTTGTCGCCATAGTCTTTATCTTCTCCTAGCGGCCGAACATCAAAGCCGCGTAAGCTGTCGGACCAGTCAAATCGGATGCGCTCGCTTATGAACGCGCTTCACCGGGCCAGTAACTGCATCAACTCGTCGTTTGGTGCATGTCGTTGTCCCCAAAACCGGTTTCCTTTTGGGCAACATGCATTAAGTCCAGATTAACCCTGATATCTGTGGCAGGCAGGCTGCCTGTCCAGTGACCAGTACCCCACATCGCTTATTTCCCGTCGACGCGGGTTCGGGTTAACGTTTCGAATCGTCCTGATTCCGTCATTCTGCCAGAAGGTCAAGCGCCTCTCGCATGATTCGCCTTAAAAAAGCGAATCAATTACCCGACTTAGCCCGCCACGCGCCATTTGGACGCGCAACAACGCTTTCAATTCACTCGCTTCAAACTAAGCCCGCCCGGCCCTGCCCGAAGACACGCCGAATCCTTCGATCAGCGCTTCCGTTGCCTGTACATCCTGAAATTGCGCCTGAATTTCGATCAGGTGCCGGTAGTTTTCGTCTGTGGGGTCGGTGGCGAGCGCCGCTTCCGCCTGTTTCAGCTCCTTATGTAAGGTGCGCGCGCTGCGCTGCAAGTGCAGTGCCTGGCTGAAAGCGTCGCGGGCATCGTCAAGGGCAGCGGTCTCCAGCGCCGGCCATTGCCGCATTCGCCGGATCAGGCCGACGGCCCGTTCCCAGATCACGGCGCAGCCGGCGCGTTCGATCGTGGCGATAACGGCCTGACGATCATTGGCCATGTCATGCGCCATCGCATCGAGGATCGCCGCATGCAGCCGCCTCAGATCGGAGTTGGCGAGATCGAGAAACTCTATATGAGCGAAATTCTCGTCGATCAGCGCCGGATGGTTGACCAGTGCGACGATGATCGTCGCCTCGCGCACCGACATCCCCTCGCTGCCGCGTTTGACCAAAGCCGACTGGCCGAGGCTTTCAGTGATCGCGATGCGGCCGCCACCGCTCTTGGCGAACTGCCCACCGGGCGCGGCGGCCTTGCCCTGGCCGCGCTCGCCTCGCCGGCCGCCATCTTGACGCCCTTGGCGAGCACTGCGCTGCGAGCCGAAGAAACTCAGCACGCGCTCGCGCATCTCCTGCTGATAATGGTAGCGCAGGCTTTCATCGCGAATGCGATCAGTCAGCTCGCGCAGCGTCTTTTCCAATCCGGCCCTTCGCTCCGGCGTGTCGAAGACACCGCCGGCCGTCTCGCGCATCCATAGCAGATCGACCAGCGGCCGCGCCTCCGCCAGCACGATGCGGAACGCATCCGGCCCTTCGGCCTTGACCAGATCGTCAGGATCCTTGCCCTCGGGAAGTAGGGCAAAGCGCACCCGGCGTTCCGACTGCACCGACGGCAGCGCCATGTCGGCGGCGCGCCACGCCGCTTTCAGCCCGGCCTTGTCGCCATCGAAACACAACATCGGCTCCGGCGCCATGCGCCAGAGCAGCTCGAGCTGGTTCTCGGTGAGCGCGGTGCCGAGCGGCGCCACGACATTCTCGAATCCTGCCTGTGCCAGCGCTATCACGTCCATATAGCCTTCGACGGCGATGACCGTGCCGCCCTTGGCCAATGCCCCCTTTCCCATCGCCTGGCGGGCGCGGGCGAAATTGTAGAGCACATTGCCCTTGTGGAAGAGTTCGGTATCGGGCGAGTTCATGTATTTGGCCAGCGCATCCGCCTGCAGCGCGCGCCCGCCGAAAGCGATGATCTTGCCGCGCGAATCCGGGATCGGGAACATGATGCGGTCGCGGAACCAGTCATAGGAGACCGGAATGTCGTCGCCGTGGCGCACCAGCCCGCAGGCCTCGATATCGGCTTTCGGGATGCCTTTAGCGGCAAGATGCTCCTTAAGCGCATTGCGGCTGTCGGGTGCGAAGCCGAGCCGGAACGATTGCTGCGTCGCCGGTGTCAGCCCGCGATCGCGCAGATAGGCGCGGGCTTTGGCGCCTTCCGGCCCTTGTAACCGTTCCTGGAAGAAAGCGGTCGCCATCTCCATGACGTCGGTCAGGCTGGCGCGTTCCTTTTCGCGCCGCTCCTCCTGGGCGTCGCGAACCGGCATCGGCACGCCAGCCATGTCGGCGATCTTTTCGACCGCTTCGGGGAAGCTCATCCCGTCGAGTTCGGTGAGGAACTTGAAATGATCGCCCGAGACCGAGCAGCCGAAACAGTGGTAGCGGCCCTTCTTGTCCTCGCAGTGGAAGGACGGGCTCTTCTCGCCATGGAATGGGCAGCAGGCCCAATAATCGCCGCGCGGCGCATTGGTCTTCTTCCTGTCCCACGCGACGCGCAGGCCGATAACCTGGGAAATCGGCACGCGGTCGCGTATCTCGTCGAGGAAGGCGGGCGGAAAGCGCATCAGGGAACTCGTTTCCCATCATATAATCATGCCCGCGAAATCCGACGACCCCTAATGCGGACCATACCCGGTTTCCACAGGGTAAAAGCGGCCTTGCCGATATTCTGTCGATCAGTCGCCTGCGTCGACCAGACTCTCAACCGGCAGTTCGAGCGCGCGAGCCAGCCGCAGCCAAAGCGCGACATCCCCTCCACGCTTTCCGTTCTCGATTTCAGAAAGATAGTTCTGCGTCACTCCGACGGACGCGGAAAGCACAGCCTGGGTAAGCTTGCGATACCGGCGCCAGAAAGCAAGCGGAGAGACCGCCGCGACAAGAGCCCGCGCCTCGTCCGGAGTAAGTCCTGGAATCTGGCCTGCGCGAAAGCTGCCCAGCGCCTGTGCGTGGTCCAGCGATTCCCGCAATGCATCCAGTTCGCTGCGTGGCAGGATGGCCAGTTCCTCGCCACCTGGCGTCGTGACATAGGCAACATTGTTCACCTTGGCATTCCAATCATAAACCGACCCGCGCGGTCCGATCTTGGTGACGATGATCTCCTGATCCGTTTCCTCGAACACCACGCGATAGTCACCCACCCTCAAACGCAGAGCGGTCGAGCCTTGCAAGGCCTTGACCATGTTTGCAAGGCTGCTCGGGTCATTGGCGTATGCTTCTATCTTCGACAGGATTCTCTCGGCATCCGCCCGATGCCTCCGCAGCGCCTTGGCAGCCAGAGGGAGAAGAATGACCCGCTTCACCTCGAAAATATCGCATATCGTGATATTTTCGGCAAGCAGTTTCAAACTTCACATTTGCGACGAGTTGCTCGCGGACGCAGAAAGGCGGCCGTTGCGGGCCGCCTCCCTTTCAATGCCCGGCAAGGTGCCGGTTACTGCGCGGCAAGCGCGCCGAAGATGACACCGGAGACAATACCGACCAGCACATAGTCGTTGCCGACGCGGATCCACTCCTGGCCGCGGCCGGGACGATGCAGGCCATAGCGGCCATAATCGCGGATCGGTTGGTCACGCTTCCAGCTGGAATATTTCTGGCCATTGCGCCAATGGCTGCGCTTCACGACGACCTTCTTCTTGAAGACGCGCTTCTTCACATCGGTATGGTGGCCGGGCTTCTGCCAGTCGACCTGGCTATAGTTCGACTGCGGCGCGACCGGTGCATTCAGCGGCGCGGCCTGGCCGGTGAGCGACGTGGCGGCCAGCATCGAGAAAGCGAGGGCGGAAAGGACAATGCGTTTCATGGAAGTCTCCTTGGTTGTCGATGCCCAAGGGAATAGCCGCGCACCGATGAACCGAAACTGAACGTCAGCATTACAATTATGTAATGAATTCCTTCATTTAATTGAGGGAATTGAACATCCTCGCAAAGGTAGGAGCCAAGCGCGCGGCAATCCGCGCCATCCGCCGTGCCACGGCAGCCCGGCAATGCAACCATTTGCGCCTCAATCCATTTTCCGACACTGCCTGTCGCGCGGCAACGGCCCCTTGAAATCGACAAGATTTTATTATCCGGCTAAAATATTCGAGTTATTATCGACCATCGCCATGAACATGATTCGTAACCCCGCTTTTCATCCCGCTCGCCACGCTGGCCGCGTCGCGCGGCCCGTTGGCATGCAGGCGAAAAAGAAATGAGCGGCTCCGTCGTCCTTCTGCATCTGGCCGGCGCCGTGGCGCTGATGCTGTTTGCCACCCGCATGGTGAAGACCGGCGTCGAGCGTGCCTATGGCGACGTGCTGCGCCATCGTCTGCGCTCCACCATGCGCAATCCGATCATGGCGGTGCTGGCCGGCACCGGCCTCGCCATCGCCCTGCAAAGCTCCACTGCGGTCACGCTGCTGGTCGGCTCCTTCGCCGGCTCCGGCATCGTCTCGGGCGCCGCGGGCCAGCTTGCCGTGCGCGGCGCCGAGATCGGCTCGGCGCTGGTGGTCAAGCTGCTGACCTTCGATCTCACCTTGCTGGTGCCGCTTTGCCTGATCACCGGCACGGTGATGTTCATGGCCACCGAGCGGCGCGACTGGCGCCAGTCCGGCCGCATCCTGATCGGCATCGGCCTTTTGATCCTGTCGCTGGAAATGATCGGCCAGGCATCGGAGCCGCTGCGCAACAGCCAGCTCATGCCGGTCATCATCAACTACTTCTCCACAGATTCCATCACCGCCTATCTGCTGGCGGCGCTGATCACCTGGCTGTTCCAGTCGAGCATCGCGGCGGTTCTGTTGATGGCGACGCTGGCCGGCCGTGGCCTGATCACGCCCGAACTCGGCGTCGTCCTCATCCTCGGCGTCAATCTCGGCTCCTCGATCATTGCGCCGATGCTGACCCGCTCGTCGAGCCCCGAAGTGCGCGTCGTGCCGGTCGGCAACCTCCTGATGCGCGGGCTCGGCTCGCTGGTCATGCTGATCCTGATCATGATCTTCAGGCCGCACTTCGCCTTTCTCGGTTCGACGGCCGCGGACCAGATCGTCAACGCCCATATCCTGTTCAATGTGCTGATCCTGCTCGCCGGGCTGCCGCTGGCCGGGTTCGTCTATCGCGCTTCCGAAAAGATCGTCGCACTTGGCACCAAGCCCGTTCCGGCTGCCTCGCTCGACGTCGTCGAGCTGTCCGCCCTCAATGAAAGCGCGCTCGATGTCCCAAGCCAGGCGCTGGCCAATGCCACGCGCGAAGTGGTGCGGGTCTGCGAGACGGTCGAGATCATGCTCAAGCGCATCATCGAACTCTATGAAAGTGCCGACGCCGACAAGATCATGGCGCTGGCTGAACTCGACGACCGCGTCGACAGGAAGCATGCCGCGATCAAGCTCTATCTGGCCAAGCTTACCAGGAACCCGCTGACCGAGGACGAGGCGCTGCGCTGCCAGGAGCTGATCGGCGCCTGCGTCAAGCTCGAGCAGGTCGGCGACATCATCGTGCGCAACATGCTGGTGCATGTGAAGAAGAAGTTCGAGCGCGGACTGGAATTCACCGACGAGGGCTGGAGTGAGTTGTTCGCCTTCCACAGCTCGGTGCTCGCCAACGCGCGGCTTGCCTTCAACGTGCTGGTGTCGCGCGATCCCGAAACCGCCCGCCAGCTGGTGCTGGAAAAGGACCAGCTGCGCGACCGCGAGAAGGAAACCAGTGCCAGCCATTTCGAGCGTCTGCGCGACGGCACCGCCAAGAGCGTCGAGACCAGCTCGATCCATCTCGACACCATCCGCGACCTGAAGCAGATCAACTCCCTGCTGGCCTCGATGGCCTATCCGGTGCTCGAAGAGCGCGGCCTACTCACCGGGTCGCGGCTGAAGGCGAGCTGAGAAGCAGCCGATCTCCCCCTCGTGGGGGAGATGTCCGGCAGGACAGAGGGGGGGCGCCGTAGAACGCGGCCGATACCGCCTTTTGATTTTCTTGGTTTGTCACCCGGCTTCAGTCGAGCGGGAAGTTTGAAAGGCTGGCAGGACAGCGCCCCCCTCTGGCCTGCCGGCCATCTCCCCCACAAGGAGGGAGATTGGCGCTTCATCGCCGCGCCCCATTGAAGAAAACCTAAACCGGCGACAAACATTTCTGGATTGCTCGCAGGCCTTATCCGTGGTTTGAGGCCGTTCCAACCAAGGCCTTTCCCATGTCGCTTCCGCTCATCGCCCTGTTTATCGCCGCCTTTGCTTTCGGCACCACCGAATTCGTCATTGCCGGCGTGCTGCCGCAGGTGGCGGAAGGGCTGGGTGTTTCGGTTCCCTCGGCCGGTTATCTCGTTTCCGGCTATGCCTGCGGCATCGCAATCGGCGGTCCACTGCTGGCGCTCGCCACAAAGTCGCTGCCGCGCAAGACCTTGCTGCTCGGCCTCGCCATCGCCTTCACCATTGGCCAGGCGGCCTGCGCGCTGGCGCCCGACTTCAACTCGATGCTGCTCTTGCGCATTGCCGTCGCGGTCGCGCACGGCGCCTATTTCGGCGTCGCCATGGTCGTCGCCGTCGGTCTTGTGCGCGAGGACCAGCGCGGCATGGCGGTTGCCGTCATCCTGTCCGGCCTCACAGTCTCCAACGTCATCGGCGTGCCGGCGGGTACTGCGATCGGCAACATCTGGGGCTGGCGCGCCACCTTCTGGGTGATGTGCGCGCTCGGTGTGGCGGCAACCCTCGCCATGGCAGCGCTGTTGCCGCGCACCACCGGATCATCGGCCAGGCCCGCCGGTTTCGCCCGCGAGGTTCGCGTGCTGGCTCGCCAGCAGGTCTGGACCTCGCTGATCCTGATGTTGATGCTGATGATCGGCCAGTTCGGTCTGTTCACCTACATCACCCCGACATTGCTGGAGATCACCGGGCTCGACGAGAGCCTGGTGCCGTGGGTGCTGCTGCTCAACGGCGTCGGCGCCACGCTCGGCGTCTTCCTCGGCGGCAAGCTGTCCGACTGGAAGCTGATGCCGTCATTGATCACCATGCTGGGCTTGCAGGCGGTGACGCTGGCCGTCATCTATGCCGTCAGCCCCTATCCCCTGCCGATGGTTGTCGCCATCGTCGTCTGGGGTGGTCTCAACTTCGCCATCGGCACACCGATCCAGACCCGCATCCTGGCCTGGACGGCAGACGCCTCGAACCTCGCTTCGTCGCTCATTCCGTCCGGCTTCAATGTCGGCATCGCGCTAGCCGCATCGCTGGGGGCCGCCATGCTCAATGGCGGCTACGGCTACCGCAGCCTGCCGCTGCTCGGCGTCATCGCGATGCTGGTCGCCGTCGCGGTGGCACTCGCCTCTTATGCCTGGGAAGGGCGCAGCAATGCCACGCCGCCGCTGACGGCCCCAGCGGAGTAGAGCTCGAACAAAGCCCTCACCCGCGCCAGCGCAGCAGGCGCATGGCGTTGGCGGTGACCAGCACGGTGGCGCCGGTGTCGGCCAGGATTGCCGGCCAAAGGCCGGTGATGCCGGCAATGGTGGTGACCAGGAACACCGCCTTCAGCCCGAGCGCCACGGTGATGTTCTGGCCGATATTGGCCATCACCGCCCGCGACAGTTTTACCATGCGCACGACGTCCATGACCCGGCCATGCAGGATCGCCGCGTCCGCGGTCTCCAGCGCCACATCGGTGCCGCCACCCATGGCGATGCCGATATCGGCGGCGGCGAGCGCCGGCGCGTCGTTGATGCCATCGCCGACCTTGGCCACTTTCAGCCCCTCGCGCTGCAATTCACCGACGATGCGCTGCTTGTCCTGCGGCAGCAGCTCCGCCCGCGCCTCGATGCCGAGCGAAGCGGCAATGGCTTCGGCCGTGCGGCGGTTGTCGCCGGTTAGCATCACAGCCCGGATGCCCTCAGCTTTGAGCGCCGCGATCCCGGCCGCCGCATCCGGCCGCGGCTCGTCACGCATGGCGATCAGCCCGGCCACCACGCCGTCCGCCATCAGCACCGAGACGGTCTTGCCCTGGCCGTTGAAGCTGTCGACGGTCAGGCGCTGCGCTTCGGTCATATCAGCACGTTCTCCCGCCGCCTGGCCAGAGCCGAGAAAGACGGCGACGCCACCGACACTGCCCTCGACGCCCTTGCCGGAAATCGCCTTCGCCGCCAGCGCCGGCGGCACCGGCGCTTTGTCGGCCCTGGCCCTGTCCAGAACTGCCGTCGCCAGCGGATGGCTGGAACCCTGCTCGAGAGCTGCCGCCAGAGCCAGCACGGTGCGTTCATCGCAGCCATACGCCACGATGTCGGTCACCACGGGCCTGCCCGCCGTCAGCGTGCCGGTCTTGTCGAACGCGACCGCGGTGATCCGACGAAACCCTTCCAGCACCGCGCCGCCCTTCATCAGCAGGCCACGCCGCGCGCCGGTCGCAAGACCCGCGGCGATCGCCGCCGGCGTCGAGATTACCAACGCACAAGGGCAGCCGATCAAAAGAATCGCCAGGCCCTTGTAGATCCATTCGTTCCAGCCGCCGCCGCCGATAAGCGGCGGCAGCAGCGCCACCAGCGCTCCGACCGCCAGCACGGCCGGAGTGTAGGTGCGCGAGAAGCGATCGATGAAGCGCTCGGTCGGCGCCTTGGCCTCCTGCGCCTCCTCGACCAGCCGCACCACCCGGGCGATGGTGTTGTCCGATGTGGCCGCCGTCACCCGTATCTTGAGCACGCCGTCGGTGCTGATCGTGCCGGCGAAGACGGTTTCGGCAACACCCTTGCGCTTCGGCGTGCTCTCGCCGGTCACCGGCGCCTCGTCGATATCGCTCGCCCCCTCGACGATCTCGCCATCGGCAGGGATGCGGTCGCCCGGCCGCACCACGATGACGTCGCTGACCGCAAGATCTTCAGCGGGAACCTCCGATGTACCGCCTGCACGCTCGACCCGTGCTATCTTCGGCACCAGATCGGCAAGTCCCTGTATGCTCGCCCGTGCGCGGCCGGCGGCGACACCTTCCAGAAGTTCGCCGATCAGGAACAGCATCAGCACGGCGGCGGCTTCTTCCGTGGCGCCAATCATCACGGCGCCGATCGCCGCGATGGTCATCAGCATCTCGATCGAGAACGGCGTGCCGGCCAGTGCCGCCATCAGCGCGCGCCGCGCGATCGGCACCAGGCCGACGAGCAAAGCGGCCAGGAACACCCAGCGCTCGGCCGCCGGAAACAGATAGCCGATGCAATAGGCAGCAAGAAGCGCTGCCGCATAAGCCAGCGTCAGCACTGCCCGGTGGGAACGCCACCACGCCTGCCCCGGCTCGCCACCCATGTGGAGACGGGTTGAAGCGATGGCCTGCTTGCTGGCCGGCTCGCCACGATCGTGGCCTTCGTGGCCATGACCAGCATGGTCATACGCTTTGACTGCTGAAGCGTGCCCATCGATCCTAGCTTCGGCCTTTATGATGCCATACCCAAGCCGCGCAACCTGCCGCAGCACCTTGTCTTCCGGCAGTGCGCCACCGTGACTGACCGTCATGCTGGCGCCGGTCACTGAAACCGAGACATCCGCGACGCCGTCGAGACGGCGAACCGCCGTGTCGATCTTGGCCGCGCAGGAGGCGCAATCCATGCCGCCGATCCTGAACCGCGTCTGCTTGAGGGGAGCCGTCATCATATCACCTGTCTGTCTTGCCCGCGCGGCGTCGCCGCATTGGTCTTGAATGCTGATGTGAGGCACTGTAATTGCTCTAGTCACTAGAGCTTCAAGAGGCAAAATTCATGTTTTCGATCGGTGATCTCTCCCGCCGCACCGGGGTCAAGGTGCCGACAATCCGCTACTACGAGCAGATGGGCCTGGTCGCGGCACCCGAGCGTTCGGAAGGCAACCAGCGCCGCTATTCCAGGCAGGAGCTGGAGCGGCTGGCCTTCATCCGCCACGCCCGCGACCTCGGCTTCGCCGTCGAGGATATCCGCTCGCTGATCGAATTGAGCGACCACCCCGAGCAGCCCTGCGGCCACGCCGACAAGATCGCCCAGGAACAACTGATCTCGGTGCGGGACAAGATCGTCCAGTTGAAGCGGCTGGAGGCCGAACTCGAACGCATCGCCACCTGCTGCAATGGCAAGACGGTCGGCGACTGCTACGTTATCCGCGCGCTATCCGACCACGCGCTGTGCACTGACGAGCATGGGTGAGAGGCTGGTGCTGGCAGCGATCTAGGAGCTGTGAGGACACAAAGCAGACCTCGCACCGCCGCTGCAAGGCTCAGGTTCCTCGCCCCACGAAAGTGGGGAGAGGTGGCCGCGAAGCGGTCGGAGAGGGGCCTGCGCCAGCGGATATAAGGGGATTTCCCCCAGCCTGCCTCGGATAAGATTGCGCCCACTCCTACAACTCGATCCGAAACCGCAAACTCTCCGCCCCGCCATAGGCGGCGTCCTCGAAGAAGCGCTCGACGAGCTTGCCACCGTTGGCCAGGATCACCTTGTGCGATGCCGGATTGCCCGGTTTGGCGGTGATCTCGACATAGGGCAGGCCGACCGCCCTCGTCTCGTCCAGCATCAGCCGCAGCGCCTCGGTGGCGTAGCCGCGCCGCCGCTTCCACGGCACCACCGCATAGCCGATATGGCCGAGCACATGCGGCGGCAGTTCCGCCGTTCCTGGTTGCCAGCGGAAGCCGATCGAGCCCGACGCCTCGCCGTCCCAGATCCAACGGCGGAAGCCGGGCAGGCGCGGCACTTGCTTGCCGTCGGGCAAGGTGACCGGGCCGCCTTTGGCTTGGGGATCGTCGAGGTCGGCGAGAAAGGCCACCGGATCTTTTTCGATCGCCGCAAGCTGCTCGCGCGTCGCTTCCAGCAATCGCACATTGTCCGGCGACCAACCGCGCTCGAGCGCCGCCTTGTAGGACGGCAAATGTTCAAGCGCGGGTTTGACGATTTCGACCATGGTGCACCGGCGGAGACGCTACACCGATAAGATAGCAGCATTGCCCGGCAAGGCACGATCCACCAAAGCGCAGCCTCTTACGACAAGGGCCGCGTTCCCATCGCTGGAAACGCGGTCCTGATCCAAGTCCTTGGGAGGACGGCAATCCGGCATGGTCGCGCCGGATCGCCACTAGAGCATTTTGCAGCCAAGCGGAATCGCTTGGCGTCGCAGAAATGCGGCTAAAACAAACAGTTAGAGCGGGATGCCAGGTTCAATTCAAATGCATCCCGCTCTAGCGATCTCAGGCGATGTCGAAGCGGTCGGCGTTCATCACCTTGGTCCATGCCGCCACGAAATCCCTGGCGAATTTCTGCCCGGCGTCCGAGGAGCCATAGACCTCGGCGAGTGCTCGCAATTGTGCGTGCGAACCGAAGATCAGATCTGCGCGCGTGCCGGTCCACTTGACCGCCTTGGTCTTACGGTCGCGCGCCTCGTACACCTCTTCCGAACCCGGAACAGAGCCGGCGGCAGGATCCCAGACCGTGTTCATGCTGAGCAGGTTGACGAAGAAGTCATTGGTCAGCGTCCCCGGCCGGTCGGTGAACACGCCATGTTTCGACTTGGCCGTGTTGGCGCCAAGCACCCGCAAGCCGCCGACCAGCACCGTCATCTCCGGCGCCGTCAGCGACAGCAATTGCGCCCGGTCGACCAGCATGGCTTCGACCGACATTGGCTGCCTGCCCCTGACATAGTTGCGGAAGCCGTCGACTTTCGGCTCGAGCGGCGCGAAGGAATGAACATCCGTCTGTTCCTGAGAGGCGTCCATGCGGCCTGGCGTGAATGGCACCTTCACCTCATGGCCACCGTCCTTCGCGGCTTTTTCGACCGCGACGACGCCGCCGAGCACGATGAGATCTGCAAGCGAGACCTTCTTGCCGCCGGTCTGTGCCGCGTTGAACTCGTTCTGGATGCCTTCCAGCTTCGCCAGCACCTTCGACAGTTCAGCCGGCTGGTTGACCTCCCAGTCCTTCTGCGGCGCGAGCCGGATGCGGGCACCGTTGGCGCCGCCCCGCTTGTCGGAATTGCGGAACGTCGAGGCCGACGCCCAGGCGGTCGAGACCAGCTCGGAGACCGACAGGCCCGATGCCAGGATCTTCGACTTCAACGACGCAATGTCCTGCTCGCTGACCAATTCGTGGTCGACCGCCGGGATCGGATCTTGCCAGATCAGTTCTTCCTTCGGCACGAGCGGGCCGAGATAGCGAACGACCGGGCCCATGTCGCGGTGGGTCAGCTTGTACCAGGCACGGGCAAATGCCTCGGCGAACTGGTCCGGATGTTCGTGGAAACGCCGCGATATCTTTTCGTAGGCCGGATCGACCCTCAGCGCGAGATCGGTGGTCAGCATGGACGGCGCGCGGCGCTTTGACGGGTCGTGGGCATCCGGTACGGTGCCAGCGCCAGCGCCGCCCTTCGGCGTCCATTGATGGGCGCCCGCTGGGCTCTTCGTCAGCTCCCATTCGTAGTTGAACAGATTGTCGAAGAAGTTGTTGCTCCACTTCGTCGGCGTCGTGGTCCAGGTCACCTCGAGGCCCGAGGTGATCGCGTCGCCTGCGATGCCGGTGGCATGCTTGCTCGACCAGCCGAGGCCCTGCGCCTCGATGCCGGCGCCTTCCGGCTCGGCGCCTACAAGCGCGGCATCGCCGGCGCCGTGCGTCTTGCCGAAGGTGTGACCGCCGGCGATCAGCGCCACGGTCTCCTCGTCGTTCATCGCCATGCGGCCGAAGGTTTCACGGATGTCGCGTGCCGAAGCCAGCGGATCCGGCTTGCCGTTCGGCCCTTCCGGATTGACGTAGATCAGACCCATCTGCACGGCGCCGAGATGGCCTTGGAGTTCACGATCGCCGGAGTAGCGATTGTCGTCGAGCCACTTGGTTTCCGAACCCCAATCCACGTCCTGCTCGGGCTCCCAGACGTCGGCGCGGCCGCCGGCGAAGCCGAAGGTCTTGAAGCCCATCGATTCCAGCGCGACGTTGCCGGTGAGGATCAGCAGGTCGGCCCAGGAGATCTTCCTGCCATATTTCTGCTTGACCGGCCACAGCAGCCGGCGCGCCTTGTCGAGATTGGCATTGTCCGGCCAGCTGTTTAGCGGAGCGAAACGCTGCTGGCCGGCGCCGGCGCCGCCACGGCCGTCGCCGATGCGATACGTGCCGGCACTGTGCCAGGCCATGCGGATGAACAGCGGTCCGTAATGGCCGAAATCGGCCGGCCACCAATCCTGCGAATCCGTCATCACATGTTGCAGATCCTTGATCACCGCATCGAGATCGAGCGACTTGAATTCCCTGGCATAGTCGAACGCCTCGCCCATCGGGTCGGAGAGGTTCGATTGCTGATGCAGAACGCCGAGGTCAAGTTGGTTTGGCCACCAGTCACGGTTGCTCCTGCTGGAGGCCCCATGCGCAACCGGGCATTTGCCCTTGCTGTTGTCGTCTGTGTTGGCGTCCATGTCTTTCTCCGATCGTGGCTGTGTTGAGCTGTTTTCAACTGCTGCGTGAATAGGGACACTGGATGTCCCTGGAGGCGGTCCGTTTCATGGCAGGCGCGATAACCCCATGCCCGATACGCGACCGAATATGTTGGATGTCCTATCGCTGCACGCGCGCCCCGAACGAGGCGGGCTGCTCCTCATCTTCCTTGCAACTCCTATAGCAGAGCCACGTGATTAATTTAAGTTGGATTTCCTGATTACAGCGATAAGATGACATTATGACAAACCTGACGCTGAAGCAGCTACGTTATTTCGAAGCGCTGGCCAGACACAACCATTTCGGACGTGCTGCGGATGCGTGCGCGATCTCCCAGCCCGCCATCTCGGTGCAGATCAAGGAATTGGAGGAAACGCTTGGCACGGAGCTTTTCGAAAGAGGTCCGCGACAGGTCCGGCTGACCAATTTCGGCGAGGAGTTTGCCATGCGCGTCCGCGACATCCTGCGCTCGGTGGATGAGCTGCCGGATCTGGCCCGCGCCTCGCGCGACCGGCTGGTGGGGCGGCTGCGCATCGGCGTGATCCCGACGATTGCGCCCTACCTTCTGCCTGCAATCATCGGCAACCTCGCCCGCATGCATGACGGCCTCGATATCCACGTGCGCGAGACGCAGACGCAGAAACTGATCCAGGAACTGGCCGACGGCCGGCTCGACGCGGCCATCGTCGCGCTGCCGGTGTCGGAACCGTCACTGACCGAAATCGTGCTGTTTGCCGAGAACTTCGTGCTGGTCCGGCCGGGCGAGGACGCGGGAAAGCCGGTGCCCAATCGCGAAATGCTGCGCGAGATGCGGCTGCTCCTGCTGGAGGAAGGCCATTGTTTCCGCGACCAGGCGCTGTCGTTTTGCAACATGCATTCGGCACGCCCAAGGGAGTTGCTGGACGGCAGCTCGCTGTCGACCCTGGTGCAGATGGTCGGCGCCGGCGTCGGCGTCACCTTGATCCCGGAAATGGCCGTGCCGGTGGAGACACGCTCGGCGTCGGTCTCCATCGCCCACTTCGCCAGCCCGCAGCCGTCGCGAACCATCGGCATGATCTGGCGCAAGACAAGCCCGATCGCCAAACAGCTGCTGCGTATCTCCGAAGTGGTTCGCCAAGCGGCCGATGTTCTGCGCGCCCAGCACAATCCGGCATCGGTCGAGTTGAACCTGGCGGCAGCCGCCCAATGAAGGCTGCTCAAGTGACCGGATCTCAGCTTGCCACCTGGAACCGGATTTCACCCTTGTTCAGAAAACAGGTCTTGTCGAACAGCGACAGATCCAGCGGATTCGGCAACCGCACGTCGCTGATATCGGGAACCGGCTTCTTCGCCGGATCGTATGACCGGTCGATCTGCGAGATGAAGACGAGGATCAACCCCCTGTCGCGGGCAAAGGCCTTCAGCGTGCGGACTTGCGCCATCAGGTCCGGGTTTTCCCGCTTCTGATCGAGCAGTTGCAGATAGTCTATGACCACCAGCGTACCGCGCGCCGCCGCCGCCAGCGTTCTGACGATGTAGTTGGCGCTGATGGCATCGGAATTGTCGAACACGAACTGGTCGTTGAACCGCGCCGGATCCGCCCCGATGGCGCGAAACCGGTCGAGCACATCTCGTTGCGTATACTCCAGCGTGAAGAACACGCCGCGATGGCCTGATTTCATGGCTTCGATCGCGAGTTCGAGGCTCATCAGCGTCTTGCCGTGGCCTGGTCGTGCGCCGACCAGGACCAGGTCGCCGGGCGAAAGTTGCGCAAACAGTATACCGGCAGGTGCCACCTCGGCTGCCTCGGCTGCCTTGGCTGCCTTGGCTGCAAGCAGGCTCCAACTGGTGAAACCTTCCCGTGCCGCAACACGATCGAGCGCTTCGTGGAGCGCAATCTTGCCCTCGCGGGACAACAGCCTGGCTTGACGCTTCAAATGGTAGACGGGTGCGGACAGCTTCATGACAAACCTCCTGGTGCGAGCCGTTTCGCAACCCCTCCTTATGCCTGGCGCTCGAACAGTCGGTTCGGTGATCGGAAAGCCCTGCATGAATGATGCTTTCCCGTCGGAGGGAGGAGGCATGGGCGCGCCAGAATCAGATGATAGCTCAATCCGTGCGGGTCGAAAATCGCATATGCCTGGCATGGTGAAAAGCACATTGGCGATGGATCAGTGCGCTCCATAACTATCGACAGATGTCCACCATTTGCTAGGGTACCCGACTTGGCGTGGAGGCCGGTATGTATCTATTTGTTCTTTCGGCCCTTGCGGGCATTATTTTAGGCTCGGTCGGATTGGTTATGCTCATAAGGGGCCGAGGGGAGAAAACAGACCACGGCATTCTACGCTCATCTTATTGGTTTGCTGCGGCGGCGGCCGTCGTCTTCGTGGGCGCAGTTTCTTTTGTTGCGACATAAATTCGCGCTCTGTTGGCACGCCAAGTTCGGCGTCGGGTCGAAGCAGCCAGCCCCATAATATGCTGCCCTCCTAGTCGATGCGCTAAACAAGATGTGTTTCGCCGATTGATGCGGGACCATTTATGATCGATTCTCGGCGGCGCAAAGAATCGCAAGGCGCTCCGACAGGAGAATTGATCCGGTGCGGCTAAGATCTGTCTATCTGGGTGTCGTCGCCAGCCTTCTTGTCATGGTCATCGCAGCGGCGGCGTCGGTCCGATCATTTGCCGCACCTTCCGATGTTCCCGCCTGGCTGCAGGCCCATGTCGGCGACAGCGACGGTCAGATCTCGCGAGTGGTGCTGAAGCGAGCCCGCGCGCTTTACCTGAAAAAAGTGGCCCAAGGCGCCGTCAAGAACCGCTGCTACTTTGCCATGGACGCGACGCGCCCCAGCGATCTGGGCAATGGCAAGCCCGGACACCGCTATTATGTCATTTGCGAAAGCAGCCAGTCGTTTCGCGCGATTTCGTCGGGCCACGGCAGCGGCCGGAATTTGAAAGGCGTCGTCGATTTCGCCAACGGCAGACGCTGCGCGAAGAACTTCGGCAATGCGATGGATTCGTCCTTGACGGCCGGCGGCGCCTATATGACTAGCGAGGCGAAGACCTCGTTCAAGGGCTTCTACCGCACTGGCGCGAAACAGGATGCGGTTTTCCAGCGCACCTTCATACAGTTCGACGGCGAGGGCGAAGCCGCGAACGCCAGGCAGCGGGTGATCGGCGGCCACGCAGCCCAGGTGCTGCACGGCATGTGCCTGCGCAAAAATCCGAACAGCTCGCACGCCGACCATGACGGTTACGTGCCTTTCGGCAAGCTGGTGGACTATGCCGGCGGCCGCAGCAATGGCTGCACCAGTTGGTCGCCGTCAGACGCGCGGCAGATCATCACGATGGTCAAGGACAATCCGACGACGCTCTACATCTATCCTGAATCACGCGATGTCGCCGCGGTAGCAGCCGGCCGTTCGCAGGCGGGCGCCTATTGGAACGCATCCTGCCTGAAGGAAATCGGCGCTCCGAAATTCTGGCCGCGAAAGACCCTCGAGCCGATCATCGCTCAATACAGGAAGGATCACCCGGCGCGGCCGCCGCAGCCGGTGCCGATTTGCAAGGAGCCATGAGGTCCGCTTCCCCTAAATGCCTGCGGACTTCAAGCACGATCCATGTCGCGCTCCAGCTCAGCGCAGAAAGTCGAGCACGGCCTGCATGAACTCGGCAGGATACTCGACATTCGACAAGTGAACCGCGGGCAGGACGACAAGCTTCGCGCCGGGCACCGTCGCAGCGATCATATCCAGCATGAGGCGCCGGCATTGCGCCGTGCGCTCGAACCGCCGAAATCTGGCCGGTAGCAAGCGACCCGTCGCTACGGCATTAGCATGATGCTGAAAGCCTCGACGGATTCCTCGCTCTGTCCTGCGCCTTCATAGCGCTCGTGCAGACCGAAACCATGGAACGTTTTCCAAGGGCGCTCATTCAAGTATCAGGCGGCGCGGGGCCGTGGAACGAGAGGAGGTTACAATGAGGATTGCCGATTGTATGACGAGAGACGTTCAGATCGCCAGTCCGGAGCAAACCATACGCGATGCCGCCCGAACCATGGGCCGTCTCGACGCCGGCGTCATGCCGGTGGGCGAGAACGACCGGCTTGTCGGCATGATAACGGACCGAGATATCGCGATCCGCGGCATCGCCCAGGGCAAAGGACCCGACGCCAAAATTCGCGAGGTGATGAGCCCTGACGTCGAATATTGTTTCGATGACGAAGACGCCGATGATGTCCTTCGCAAAATGGGTGAGCTTCAAGTAAGGCGCCTGCCGGTGTTGAACCACGACAAGCGACTAATCGGCATTGTTTCGCTGGGCGACCTCGCCATGAATGGCGAATCGGCAGAAGCGGGTGAGGCATTGAGCGGCATCTCGCAGCATGGCGGACAGCATTCGCAGATGCATTGAGGTCAGCTTAACAAGTGCGGCGTCGCTGCCGACCAGATTGCGATAGCCGGCCCAGACAGAGGCGCATGTCGCTTGGTAGCAACCGCATGGTCTATCGTTCGGGTTTGGTGCCAATGTTGCGTGACGTCGACTATGTGCTGCGAAAACTCGATTGGATGCGGGCCGAAGGCATCTGGCCTAACGGCCTGCGTTATCTGTGGACCGATGCATTCGGGGTCGTGCTCTACATCTCACTCTATACGGAAACTGGCGAGGCCCGCTGGCTGGACGAGGCTGAGCGGCTTGTGGCCGATGTAGAGCGTGTGCTCGGCCGTCAGCGCGGACTGAGGATCGGGGAAGCGGCCGATCGTGACGGTCAGTATTTCCACTACCTGGCGATGTGGCTGTTTGCCTTGGCGCGTCTCGGCGATCTGAAGCCGCGATACCGCGCGCGCGGTATCGCGCTGGCGCGTGACATTCACCCGGCTTTTGTGATCCCCGGGCGCGGTGTGATCTGGAAGATGCAGGAGGACTTGAACAGTCCTTATCCCGGCTATGGCCTCGGCAGCATGGACGCCTACGATGGCTATGTCTCCTACCGGATGCTCGATGAAGACGAGCTGGCGCCCGAAATCGCGCAGATGCGTGACCTGATCGAGCGCGATTGGCAAACGCTCGATATCGAACAGGATCTCGGTCTCGGCATGATGCTGTGGCTCGCCCACTTCTTCCCCGCGGAGCCATGGGCCGAGGCCCAGACGAAACGATCGCTTAGAACCCTGGAAACGATGTGGGTCGACCCGCCAGGTTATTTCAGCCGCGCGCCGTGGCTGCGCGACACGAAGTTCGCTTTCACCAATTTCGGCGTGTCACTCGGGCTGCAGGCCAGCGACGTCTGGCCCGAGCGTGTCGGCACGTTGAACGCCTTCTTCGAGGACTGGCGCTCCGGTGACGAATATGATCGAGAGGCGATAACATGGGTGATGGCCTGCACCTCGCATCTTCCCGCTGCGTTTGTAGCTCGCGGACCGATCAAGAGTGGCTGAAATGCTCCCAGCCGAGGAAAAAATGCCCGGCAACATGCACAGCCGACGGTGCTCCAGATTTGTTGATTGGAACCAATGGCCTGCAACACAGTTAGAGAGCCAGCAAGTCCGGTTGTAGCCTTGCCGCCATGTGGACCGGCGGTTTCAAGGCCAGCCGACTAAGCTTCGGAAGCGTGGAAAGCACGCTTGATGGAGAAAAATCATGAACCAGTGGTCAAACGCCAAGCTTTGTGACGTGGCAAATCTAATCCTCGGAGCAGCTCTCTTCTTCTCTCCCTGGATATTCGCCTTCGCGGCAGGGACACAGTCCCAGAATGCCATGGGCAGCGGCATCGTGATTTTCTTGCTTTCGGTTGCCGCCCTCTCCGCCTTTGCTATTTGGGAGGAATGGTTGAACCTCGTTGTGGGTCTTTGGGTACTCGTGTCTCCCTGGGTCCTTGGATTCCAGGCAACCACGGCCATGAGCGTGCATGTGGTAATCGGCGTTCTGGTCGCGGTCCTTGCTGCGATCGAGCTGTGGATGATGTACCAGAACCCTCCAACGCAGTCTGCGGCCTAGCAGGACTGGCGTCGCTGCGGCGCCGATTGATCTAGCGGGTGTGGCCTGCACGAGCAAATGAACATGCAGGCGCCGCAGCGACGGGCCGCACAACCGCTAACGTCGACCCGTAGACAGCGTCGCCGACAGCCGAACGAGGAGGAGGTATGTCGACATGAAAGCAGTCCGCATCCATGCTTTTGGCGGACCGGAGGTTCTTTCGATCGATCAAGTCCCCTTTCCTCAGCCCCTTGACGACGAGGTTGTGCTCAGGGTCCGCGCGGCGAGCGTCAATCCGATCGACTACAAGACCCGCGAAGGTTCGACGAGCCAGCCCCTGCCGGTCACGCTCGGGCGTGACGTGTCCGGCACGGTGGAAATATGCGGCACGCGAGCGCATACGCTGAAGAAGGGCGACCCGCTATTTGCCATGCTTGGTCATGACCGCGGCGGCAATGCCGAATATGTCGTGGTCAAGGCGACGGAGGCGGCTGCGAAACCGGAGCGTCTAAGCCATATCGAAGCCGCAGCGGTGCCGCTTGCGGGCATCACTGCTTGGCAGGGCCTGTTCGATCATGGCGGCCTCAAATCCGGGCAAAGGGTTCTCATCCATGGCGGCGCCGGCGGCGTCGGTCATCTGGCGATCCAGTTGGCCAAGGCCGCGGGCGCGTTCGTCGCGACAACGGTTTCCGCCGAGGACATCGTTTTCGTCCGCGAGCTTGGCGCGGATCAGACGATCGACTACAAGGATCAGCGTTTCGAAGAGGTCGTCGATAAGGTCGATCTGGTGTTCGACCTTATCGCGGGCGACACGCAGGACCGCTCCTGGGATGTGCTCAAGCCAGGCGGGACGCTCGTTTCCACGCTTTCCCAACCTTCACAGGAAAAGGCAAACTTGCGTCGCGCGCGTGGCGTCTCCTATTTGGCCGAGCCGAATGCGGCACATCTCGCGGAGATCGGCCATCTCATCGACGCCGGCAAGGTCATCCCCTTCGTGCAAGCTATCTATCCTCTTGGAGAGGTCGCCAGGGCGGAGGAACGGCTGGAAAACGAGCATGTGCGCGGCAAGATCGTACTTGAGGTCTCAGCCTAACGACCTGATGGCAGCGATTGCGGATCTCTCCGACGGGATAGCGGTCGCCGCCATTCCGCGCATTTGGAAACAGCAGCTTCAGTTGTGTTCCGCGCTTGCCCAGCTGCGCGACCATTGGGCGCCAGTTGAGGAACGAATTCTGTCGGGCGGGTCCAGGCGCAATCGAGAGCGTTCCCGGATTCCGCCGACAAGCAGATCTCGACTGCCGGAGAAATTTTCTCAACGGATAGCGAAACGATTGCCCCCGAGCATCGTTTCGAGACTATGCATGAATGAACGAGGAGGCGATAATGAGCGCTACCGGTTTGGAGGTTTTCGACAGGACGCTGCAGACAACGAACATCTGGCTCGATGAGATCATGGACGATCACGGCCCGGATCGGCGGGTTGCATGGCACATATTGGGCGCGGTCTTGCGGACCTTAAGGGACAGGCTGCAGATCGGACTTGCGGCGAAGCTTGGGGCAGAACTGCCGCTGCTTGTGCGCGGCGCTTACTACGATCACTCCCGGCCCGCAGCTGAGCCAGACAAAACGCGCTCGCTGGAAGACTTCTCGCAGCAGATCGACGAGGAATTAAAATCGATCCGCCCCGTCGATCCCAAGGATGCAGCCCGCACGGTCTTCCGCGTTCTTGCACGGCATATTGATCTTGGCCAATCGGCAAAGGTTCGCGATGCGCTGCCGAAGGAAATCCAGGCTCTCTGGCCCGAAAGCATCGGCGTCAAATAGCGAGGGCAACGATTCTGGCGACTCCCAGCCGTCAATCCCGCAACCGGTTGGCGGCGTGATCCTGGCGCTGCTCAGTCGCGACCTGTCTGGAATCCAAGCCGCGTTCTCGGGAATGCTGTGCCTTGTCGCGATTGGATAGAACCTTGTTTTCTTCGAGCTTATCCTTTGGCGTTACGGTCATGGCGCCTGCGCCAGAACCCTTTCCCTGCGAACCTGCTCCGATGTGTTTCTTGCTGCCGCGTGCCATGGCCTGCCTCCAATCTATGCCAAAACGTCTCACGATGGGTGCCTAGTCGTCAGCACGGTTCTTGTGATGGACGCTCTCCTGGTTCTTGCCCCGGAGGATGTTGCGGTCGTCGGGATCGACGAGATCAGGTGCGTCGGTTCTTATGTCCGATCCCTTGCGCAGCGCTTCGCGTTCCGCCGCCGACCGTTTCAGATCCGCCTTCGCATCGAAATCCTTGCCGGCGTTCTTTTTGTTTTCCGCCTCTTCAATGATGCGAATTTGTTGATCGTGGGTTCTGCGTCCAGTCATCGCTTCCTCCGGAATGTTCGTGTTGTCGCCCGGATGAGGAAGTGGCGCGTCGCTGTCTCACGGCGTTGCCTGTCCGGGCCTGCCCTCGTGCTGATAATGGCAAAGCGACGGGATCGTTCCGAAAGGCGTCGAATAGTCTTCTCGCCAAGTGGCTTGGTTCGGCTTAGCGCTGCTGCCGCCTGATCTTCGGAGCCTTGGTGCCCTTCAAACGCCCGGCGACCGCCGGACTGGCGCCGGACGCCTTTTCCGTCGCGGTACCCGGCGTGGCTTGCCTCGGCGGGTTCTGCCCGTCCGACTGGTGGGTTCGGTCTTCCACTTCGCCCATCCGACGGGTGAGCCCCACTCCGCCGGCAGGCTTCTTGTTGCCGGCCGCATCCTGCGAGAATTTATCGGATGCGTCGGCATCGGTCTTTGCCGGATACTTCGTCGCACCGGTTTCGTAGTGGGTTTCGTTCTCAGCCATGACATCTCTCCGGTTGCATGACGGATAAACATCTCGGCGGTATCCGAGTTCCACTTCCCGGACTTGGATTCGGGAAGCGCCCGGCCGAATGAGGCTCTTCACCTTCGGTATGACGGACAGGCGCAGGACAGCCGATTTTTCCACCCCAGCGACGAGATGGGGGCGGCAACCCTTACTGCAGCAACCCCTTGACGATGCCGCTCGCCTTGCCGAAATCCATCTGGCCGGAATATTTCTGCTTCAGCGCGGCGATCACCTTGCCCATGTCCTTCTGGCTGGCCGCGCCAGTCGCCGCAATCGCCTCGCGCGCCGCCGTGGTGATGGCGGCATCGTCAAGCTGCGCCGGCAGGAAATCTCGGATGATCTCCATCTCGCCGCGCTCTTGCGCGGCCAGTTCCGGCCGTTTGCCGTCTTCGAACGCCTTTGCCGATTCCTCGCGCTGCTTCACCATCTTGGCCAGGATCTGCAGGATCTCCTCGTCGCTGGCCGGCTCCTTGCCCGAACCGCGATTGGCGATGTCGCGGTCGTGGATGGCGGCCTGGATCAGCCGCAATGTCGGCAGCCGGTGCTTGTCTTGCGCCTTCATCGCGCTCTTCAGGGATTCGGCGATTTTGCCGCGCATGGTGCATTCTCCTTCGATCGGCGCGGACAATAGCGCCGGGTGAGAGTCAACGCAAACCCTGATGTGCCAAGGCAAGCCTCTGATATTGCTTGATGAAATAAATCGAAGCCGCATTTCGCATGATCATTGACCGCCCTGCCCCCTTCCCCTATGTACTGGGCCTTGCATGAACTGAAGCTTGTGTGCGTGGAGGCCGCGAATTCGCCGCTTCGCGCCGTTTGCTGCGCGGATGGCCCGCCGGGCCTATGGAAGCGTGTAGCCTGATAGGAGTGCCGCCATGGCCGAGATGACGCCCGCCTGGGCCACTGAAAAGCCGACCGCCCTTCTGGTGCTGGCCGACGGCACCGTCATCGAAGGTCGCGGCTTGGGCGCCACCGGCTCCGCCGTCGCCGAAGTCTGCTTCAACACGGCACTTACCGGCTACCAGGAAATCCTCACCGACCCGTCCTATGCCGGCCAGATCGTCACCTTCACCTTCCCGCATATCGGCAACATCGGCACCAATGACGAGGACATCGAGGACCTCAACCCGGTCGCCCGTGCCGGCGCTGTCGGCGCCGTGTTCAAGGCCGATGTCACTAACCCGTCCAACTACCGTGCCGGCACCGGTCTCGACCAGTGGCTGAAGAAGCGCGGCATCGTCGCCCTGTCGGGCATCGACACCCGCGCGCTGACCGCGCTGATCCGCGAAAAGGGCATGCCCAACGCCGTCATCGCGCATGCGCCCGATGGCGTGTTCGACCTCGACGACCTGAAGCGGCGCGCCGCCGCATGGTCGGGCCTGATCGGGCTCGACCTCGCCAAGGAGGTCACGTCGGGCCAGTCATCGGTCTGGCGCGAGACACCCTGGGTATGGAACGAAGGTTTTGGCGAACAGGCCGACCCGACAATGCATGTCGTTGCCATCGACTATGGCGTCAAGCGCAACATCCTGCGCCTGCTCGCCGGTCTCGGCGCCAAGGTCACCGTGGTGCCGGCCAAGACCGGCGCCGAGGAGATCCTCGCCATGCAGCCGGACGGCATCTTCCTCTCCAACGGCCCCGGCGATCCGGAAGCCACCGGCGACTATGCCGTGCCGGTCATCCAGGACCTGTTGAAGACCGACATCCCGGTGTTCGGCATCTGCCTTGGCCACCAGATGCTGGCGCTGGCGCTGGGCGGCAAGACCGCCAAGATGCATCAGGGCCATCACGGCGCCAACCATCCGGTCAAGGATCACACCACCGGCAAGGTCGAGATCGTCTCGATGAACCACGGCTTTGCCGTCGATGCCGACTCGCTGCCGTCAGGCGTCGAGGAGACCCACGTCTCGCTGTTCGACGGCTCGAATTGCGGCATAACACTCACCGGCCGGCCGGTGTTCTCGGTCCAGCATCACCCCGAGGCTTCGCCCGGCCCGCAGGATTCGCACTATCTGTTCCGCCGCTTCGTCAACCTGATCCGCGAAAAGCGCGGCGAGGAATTGCTGGCCGAGCGGGCCTGATCCTTCCTTAGCCTCAGCCTTAGCTGGTTCCCAGATCGTCGGAATAGCCGGCCTTGAGCCGAGCCCATTGCGCTGTCGGGCGGCCGTCGGTGCGGATGCGTTGCTTGCCTTCCCACCATTGCGGCCAGCCGGCGGGCGAATCCTCCCACTTTTCCTGCCGCCCATAGACGGTCAGGTCGATCAGGCGATAGCTGTTGTCCATCGCCTCGACGCCGCGCATCGTCGTCCAGTAGGTCTCGTAGACGTCCGATCCCTGCCTGAGATAGCAGATCAGGTACATGATACCGGCCGGGCGTCCGGCGAGCAGCGTGTCGAGCGACTTTTGCGCCGAGTACCACGGCATCTCCCAGCCCATGAAGTCGCGGTAGCGGGCACTCTCTTCATACGGTCCCTGGCAGAAGGTGGCGTAGGTAATGTCGCGGGCATGCATGTAGGACAGCTCGCGCACCATCGATGTCACCCAGGTGCAGCCCTCGCACTGTTCCGGGGCCGGCTTGCCGGTGTACCACATGAAGTAATACGCTATCAGCATGCGGCGGCCTTCAAAGGCATCGAGCAGTGTCGTCTTGCCGTTCTTGCCTATCAGCTCTGCCGTGCCATCCACCTTGACCATCGGCAACCGCCTGCGGCTGGCGGCGATGGCGTCGCCTTCGCGGGTATGCGCCTTCTCGCGCAGCCTGAGCGTATCGATCCCGGCCTGGAACGTCGTGCGATCGACGATTTCGGGTGTTGGAAAGTCGGTTTTTGTCAGGTCTTTCATCTTGCTTCTCCCTTGCATCCTTGCTGGACCCAATCATGGTGTGCCGGCGGCGGCGTGCTTCTCGATCAGGTCGGCAACCGCGTCGGGATTGTCGGCCAGCACATAGTGGTCGGCGCCGGGAATCTGGGCGCCTTCGATATGGCTCATGCCTTTGGCGCGATAGCCGTCGAGGAAGGTGGGCAGCAGCGCGCCGAAAGGAGACTTCTGGCCGAAGGCAATGACCAGCGGGACGCTGTTCGGCGCCATCTGGCTAGCGTTCCACTCGGCATCCCCGGGGAATGCGCGATAAATCTCGAAGGCGGCGTGCAACTGCGGTGCGCGGTAGATGCGGAAATAGTATTTGCGCTCCAGCCTCGTGAACTTGCCGATGTCGAGGAACCAGCCAAGCATGGCGGCCTGTCGGCCGGGAACCACTTTTTCGGCGAGGCCGCCGGGCGCCTGGATGAAGCCGATGTGCCAGGTGCCGGAAATCGCCTTGTCCCAGCCGTCGATCCCGGGCATCGGAACATCGAGGATCAGTGCGCCGCGCAGCGCGCCGGGGAAGCGCCTGACATAGGCGTAGGTGACGATGCCGCCGAGGTCGTGCCCGACCACATAGGGCTTTTCCAGATGCAAGGCATCCGCCAGGCCATGGATTTGCGCAGCAAGATTGGCGGCTTCGTAGCCGCCTTGCGGCGGCGCCGAGCGGCCTATGCCGGGCAAGTCGACGGCAACGACGGTGAAGCGTTGCGCCAGTCGCGGCATGACGGCCTGGTATTCGGTCCAATCCTCCGGAAATCCGTGCACGAGGATGAGGGCCGGCCCATGCCCGCCACGCAGATAATGCATATTGCTGCCGTTCACAGCGGCCTTGGCCGAGGTGAAGCCGGGCGGTGCCTCGCCTGGGCGCCCGGCAGGCGCGGCGAGAGTTGCTGCCAACGTTGCGCCAATAGCGACGAGCACGAGCGCCACTCGATGAAGCATCCGGTTCAACATGATGATCTCCTCTCGTTTCGATCCAGCCCCGGCGCTGTTCCTCCCGATCTAACTTAGGGTGGGAGACCTGATTGATCAGAGTTACAAATGCAGCGCGATTGCTGGCCTGGGCGCCGCTCACCGGTCGACGGCATTCAAAACCGGTCATCCGGGCTCCTGAAAGCAGCCAATTCCCGGATCGTCGTACCTCGTCCTACGCCACCGGCCGGCCTTCGCTGGCCTCCAATATGGCGAACCATTGCTGGCGGTCGAGGCTGATTTCCAGCGCCTTGGCCATGGCGGCCAGCCGCTCCGGCTTCATCGAGCCCAGCACCGGAACCAGTCGGGCCGGATGGCGCAACAGCCAGGCGATGGTGACTGCGGCAAGATCGTCGGCACCGATCTCGGCGGCCACCGCGGCAAGCGCTGCGCGCACCCGTGCCTCGCACCCCTCCTTGCCGGTGAACAGCGAGCCACCACCGAGCGGCGACCAGATCATCGGCGCATAGGAAAGGCGCTGCGCATGGTCGAGACTGCCGTCGGTCAATGCGGTCGTTTTCAGCACCGACATTTCGATCTGGTGGAAACGGCAGCCGCGAGGCCAGGAGATCGAACTGCGACGACGCGAAATTGGAGACGCCGACCGCCCTCACCTTGCCTGATGTGACCAACCCGGCCAGCGCGGCCGCCATCGCGTCGGCATCCATCAGTGGATTCGGCCGGTGCAGCAGCAACAGGTCGAGATAGTCGGTGCCGAGATTGGCGAGCGAGCGGTCGACCGAGGCCGCGATATGGGCGGCACTGGTGTCGTAGTGCTTCAGGCGGTGGTTTGGCCGGTTCGGCGATTTCAGCATGATGTCGCATTTCGAGATCAGCTCGATGCTGTCGCGCTTGCCTTTCCAGCGTGCCAGCCCGGCGCCGAAGGCCGCTTCCACCTCGTAGTGTCCATAAATGTCGGCATGATCGAAACTGGTCAGGCCGAGATCGATGGCGGTTCCGATCAGCCGCGCAACTGCCTCGGCATCAGGGCGGGCAGCGCTGTCGAGCAGACGCGAGGCGCCAAAGACGAGGCGCGATAGCGACAGTCCGTCCCTGGTGAGCGCTATGCGGCTGTCGTGACTCATACCTGCGCGCCATCTTCGGCAACGCCGGTGGTGACATTCGTGCGCGCGACCGGCCTGGCCACTTTGGTGACGAAGACGATGAGCGCCAGCATCAGGAAACATGCGCCAACCAGATAGGGCGCGCCGCCGAAGGTCACGGGCGCGCTCGGCCCGGTGAACCAGGAAAAGATCGCCGTATAGAGCAGCGGCGTGATGATCGAGGTGATCGAGAAGATCGAGGTCATCGCGCCCTGCAGTTCGCCTTGCGCGGAAGGCGGCACCTTGGCGGCGGCGAGGCTCCTCAGCGGCGGATCGGCCAGCGCTTCGAGACAGCCGAAGACGATCACCGCATAGATCATCCAGCCTTGCGACGCGAACGCGTAGCCGAAGGCGCTGAGTCCCGTAAAGGCAAGACCGATGACCGCCGTCCTCCACTCGCCAAGCCGGGGGATCACGCGCGGCAGCACCGTCGCCATGACGATCGCGCCGCACAGGCCGAAGGCGCCGAGCGAGAAGCCGATCTGCTGCTCGCTCCAGCCATAGCGATAATTGGAAACGAACGACCAGACCGCCGGATACATCATGTGTCCGAGCGTCATCAGGAAGAAGACAAGCCCGATCCAGCCGATGCCCTGATATTGGCGCATCTGGAGGAGCGTGCCGACCGGGTTGGCGCGTTTCCACTCGAAGCGGCGGCGGTGCTTGTCGTCAAGCGTTTCCGGCAACAGGAACAGCGCGATCAGGAAATTCACGAAGGCGAGCCCGGCGCGAAATAGAACGGCACGCGCGGCCCGAATGTGCCGAGCAGCCCGCCCAGGACCGGTCCGATGACGAAGCCGACGCCGAAAGCGATGCCGAGCAGGCCGAAATTCTTCGCCCGGTTCTCATCGTTCGAGATGTCGGCGATGAAGGCGGATGTCGTCGAATAGCTGGCGCCCGAAATGCCGGCCAGCACACGCCCGATGAACAGCATGGGATAGGACCAGGCGACGGCGCAGATCAGGTTGTCGATGGAAAACGTCAGCACGGAAGCGAGCAGGATCGGCCGCCGTCCGAATCGATCGCTCAAGCCGCCCATGATGGGCGCGAAGAAGAACTGCATCGCCGCATAGACGAAGAACAGCCAGCCGCCTTCGATCGCCGCTCCGCTGATGCTGACCCCGGTCAATTCCCTGAGATAGGCCGGCAGCACCGGCATGATCATGCCGAAGCCGATAATGTCGAGCAGCAGCGTGGTGAAGACGAGCGCAAGGCCCCGTCTGGCGGTTTTGGGGTCGATCATGATGGGTCAAGCTCCTCTGCTCGCCCTGGGGCGCAGGCGGACGCACCTTATAGGCAAGCCCGCTACAAGGAACAATAAGGGAACAGGCCGGATTCTTTCATCCTGACATCACCTGACGGCGCCTTCGCCGGCAGATCAGTGGAGGAAAGGCGCGTGCCCGAGACCGCTTTTTCGAAATCCGCTCAGGCGAGAAAACGCCATCAGATGGCGGCCAGAGTAGAATTTCCAAACGGTCTCGTCAGATTGGTCCGCTCAGCGTGTTGCAATCCGAAAGCTTGCCGCTCTTGTAACCGCGCGTCAGCCAGGTCTGTCGCTGCTGCGAGGTGCCGTGGTTGAAGCTTTCCGGCACGACATAGCCCTGCATCTTCTTCTGCAGCGTGTCGTCGCCGATCTGCTTGGCCGCGTTCAGCGCACTTTCGAAGTCGCCCTGCTCCAATATGCCTTTCTGCGCAGTGTAGTGCGCCCACACGCCGGCGAAGCAGTCGGCCTGAAGCTCGATGCGCACCGACATCTGGTTGGCCTCGACCTCGCCCATGCTTTGCCGCATCTGGTTGAACTTGGACATGATGCCGGTCAGGTTCTGCACGTGGTGGCCGATCTCATGCGCGACCACATAGGCCCGGGCGAATTCACCCGAGGCGCCGAATTGCTGATCGAGCTGCTGGAAGAAGGTCATGTCGAGATAGACCTTGTGGTCGCCGGGACAATAGAACGGTCCGGCCGCGGCGGAGGCAAAGCCGCAAGCCGAGCGGACCTGGCCGGAAAATAGCACCAGCTTCGGGTCCTCATAGGTCAGCCCCTGCGATTTGAAGATGCCGGTCCAGGTATCCTCGGTCTCGGCCAGCACCGTCGCCACGAACTGCTTCATCTCGTCACTGGCGGGCGTACCCGCGCCGCTATCCTGGCCACCGCCGCTGTTGTCGGTGATCTGGCCGCCGCCGCCCGGCAGCAGGCCGCCGTCGCCGCCACCCAGGATCGTCGACGGATCGAAGCCGAAATACCATCCGGCCAGCACCACCAGGATAACCAGGAAGATGCTGCCGCCGCCACCGGTGCGGCCGCCGATCGGAATGCGGAACTGGCCAGGGCTGCCGCCACCGAGCCCGCCACCGCCGCTGTCGCTGCGGGCGTCCTCGATATTGTCACTCTGACGACGACCCTTCCAGAGCATGGCAACTCCTCGCGCTGCAAACCTCCCCGTTGCTCCGGGGCAACAACAATTATCCCAATGGTTGCGTCAAGTCACAGCATTTTTCGGTGGCCTTTTTGGCCACACGGGTCGCCTTGCGGCCAAGTTCGTTGCGGCAAGTGGCTGGGCGTTGCAATCGTCCCCATGGCCGAGACTATCGAAGACCGTTAATGTCCGTTTCTCTGGGAAGCGAGGGGCGCTTGCGGACGATCGGCCAATTCCTGCTGTTGCTGATGGCATTGACTTGTTTCGGTATCGGGTCCGCCCGTGCCGTCACGCTCGATTCCAGCGTCGCCGTCACCGATCCCGCCACCTTGCAGGCGCTGGAGCGCGGCGGACTGTCGATCAGCCGCCTGCTCGGACCCGCACTCGGCCTCACCCGCGAGGTCGACAATCGCGGCCTGTTTTCGGTGCCGGCGCTGGCCACGGTGCGCGACACGGTTAAACAGCAGATCGCCGACGAACCGAAGACCAGTCCAGACCCCTATGTCGCTGATATGGCCAGGTCGAAGGACACCAGCCAGAAATTCAATCCGAAATACATCGACGACGACGGCTCGACGCTCGACCTGACCGGCGTCGTCAACCGCATGGACCGCGGCTATCTCGGCCACACCGAATGCGGCGAGATCCGGCTGATCTACCGCTTCCACTATTCAGTCGCGGAAAAGCCCGCCAGGGGCAAGGCAAGCCAGCGCATCTCCTCGCGGCTGCCGCTGACCATGAGCCTGGTCTTCAACGCCAACCCCCGCCAAGCGCAAGCCCGCGCCTCGAAGGACCTGCCGCGCGCCGCCGATGTGTCCTGCGCCGAAATCGCCCAGCGCTGGCTGGCTGCCGGGAAACAGGACCTGCCCCCCGACCAGCTTGCCGCCTGGCTGCGTTCCGACGAAGGGCCGTTGTCCGGCGCCATGCTGAACGCCTCCCAGATCATGCGGCTCGAGCTCAACATGCAGGTGCTCAGGCTGTCTGCCTCGACACGGCGCGATTTCGGCGGCCATGCCGAATATCTCCTGAAGATCTTCAAATGGGATCCGGCCACGTCCAGCTTCTATGAAGCGAAGATGGAAAACCAGATCGACCGCGCCACCGTGCTGGCCGACAAGCCGTCTTTCGCCAAATGGCTGCTCACCGACCGCAACATCTACGACCTCGACCATGGCCGGCTGGTCATCGACGAAAAATTCCTGGCCAAGAGCGCCGTTTCCGTCGCGCCCGGCGGCCTCAGCCGGTCGCAGAACAACATCGCCCATGGGCTGGTCGACGACGCCGACATCGACAAGGCGCTGAAGGACTATGTCGCCAAAGGCAACATGCTCGCCACCATCAAGTCGGTGGCCGGCTTCGAATTGCGGCTCAACGAAATGAGCTGCACCGGCTGCCACCAGACGCATGGTATTGCCGGCTTCCACTACACCGGCGCAGATCCGGCCAGCGAGCCGCGCCGCAACGCAGTCTTCGTGCCTGGCTCGGCCGTCTTCTTCGCCGACCTCCCGCGTCGCCGCGCCATCGTCGAACAATTCGCCGCCGGCGGCCACCCGGACTTTACACGCGGCTTCGCCGCCCGTCCGGACGCGAAATATGCCGAGGCGCTGAAGGGCACCGACCTCTCCAATGGGTGGGGCTCGATCTGCTATCGCGGCGAGGACCTAAGCTTCAAGGACTGGAGCTGCGGCGCAGGCCTGCGCTGCGCCGGCGTCCATGAAAGCGCCATCCATCCGGGCTTCGGCACCTGCGTCAGCGAGGCCGGCACGGCGGTCGGTGATCCCGTCGAGTTCGGCGAGATCAAAATGTCGACCTGGGGCAACGACCGGTATTGCCGCCTGTCGCCAGCCACCGCCAAGACCTGTGCCATCGACCCGGCGCGGGACAAGAAACCGCTGGTCAAGCTCGCCGGCTACGGCGCGGCGCGCCAGCGCTATGACAATCCCGAACAGAAAACAGGCGGCTTTCCCGGCGGCATGCTGCGCAAGGCGAGCTGCGACAAGCTTCCCGACGAGGCGACGTGCGGCCGTCTCGCCAAGACCGGCTTCAACGACTGCGTCGCGTCGGGCAAGGACCACAAATTCTGCACCAGGGAATTCACCAAGACCGCCGGCCTGCGCGCCTGCGACAAGGCGCATCCCTGCCGCGAGGACTATATCTGCACATCAGGCTACGACGATCTGGCGGAAGCGAAAGCCGGCAAGGGCACCTGCATTCCGCCCTATTTCATCTTCCAGTTCCGCGTCGACGGCCACCCGCGCAGCTGGGTGCAGGATGTCAGGGAGTGAGGGACCGGTTTGCCGCAGGCAAATTGAAAGGTCCAGTGGACCTTTCAAAGGATCCGAACGCCCGGAGCCATAGCGGAGGGCCAAGCGGTGCTGCCCTCAGCGAGTCTAATCTTTCTGCTTGGCGCCGGCGCTCTTGCCGTCGGAACTCTTCGAACGTTCCTCGAAACGCGCCGCGCCCTTTTTCAGCGGATGGCCGGTTTCGGCCTCGGTCTTGCGCTCATCGCTTGCCGCCGCCTGTTTCAGTCCCTTGGCCGCCTGCTTGCCCTTTGCGGTCGGTGCCTGTTCAACGCCCATCGCTTCCTCCCTTGCCGCGCGACTTGCGCGAGTGTCACAAGCAACGTCCTTAGCGTGCGGGGGTTCCGGCGGCTCGGGAAATGCGGCGGCGAGTGCGGCTCAGCGCGCCGCCGTCATCGCTTTTCGAAACGCTTCCAGCGTCTCGGCGCTGACATGGTGCTCGATGCCCTCGGCATCGATGCGCGCCGTCTCCGCACTGACACCGAGCGAGCGCAAAAAAGCTTCCACCGTCTGGTGGCGGATGCGGCTTTCCTCCGCGACCTTGCGGCCGGCGTCGGTCAGGAACACGCCGCGATAGGGCTTTCTCGACACCAGCCCGTCGGCGCACAGCCTGGTCAGCATCTTGGCCACGGTCGGTTGGGCGACGCCGAGCCGTGCGGCGATGTCGACCTGGCGGGCCTCGTTGCCGTCCTCGATCAGGTCGGCGATCAGCTCGACATAATCCTCGACCAGCGCGCTGCGGCGCGCTTCGCGCGTCTGCCGGAATCCCTCCGAATGAACATCGGCGTCAGGCAATGGCTCGCGCGGGACCGGTCTGTTCTTCAGCGCCAATACGCGCTCCTCCTCGGAGTTTTAGCCGTTGCTGCATTCATAGCACGGGCTTTGATTCTTCAGGCCGTTTATTTGCATTCCACCACAGGTGCAACCGGCGTCTTCGATTGCCCCAGCGGCTGCCAGATAAAAGCACGAACAATGAAATATAGCATATTGAATAATGTTGAGCCATGGCATAGCTTAACGGAATATGGACCAGTTTCGCGGAAAGCCCTCCCTCATGTCCGACGTCGAAGCCACAATTCCCCGCTCCTCATGGCGCTTCGCCAGGCCCGAGGAAGACGAACTGCCCAGCCTGAGCGAAGTCAATTCCTCCATCGCCGTGCCGAATTCGGGCGTCTGGTTCCGTCGCCTGTTCGCCTTCATGGGCCCCGGCTACATGGTCTCGGTCGGCTACATGGATCCCGGCAACTGGGCGACCGACCTCGCCGGCGGCGCGCAGTTCGGCTACACGCTGCTGTTCATCATCATGCTGTCCAACCTGATGGCGATCCTGCTGCAGGCGTTGGCGGCACGGCTCGGCATCGCCACCGGCCGCGACCTTGCCCAGGCCTGCCGCGCCTATTATCCCCGTCCGGTCAACTTCGTGCTGTGGATCGCCTGCGAACTGGCCATCATCGCCTGCGATCTGGCCGAGGTCATCGGCACCGCGATCGCGCTGCAGCTTCTGTTCGGCATTCCGCTGATCGGCGGCGCCATGCTGACGGCGCTCGATGCCTTCCTCGTGCTGCTCCTGATGAACAAGGGCTTCCGCTATCTCGAAGCCTTCGTCATCGCGCTTTTGATCATCATCTTCAGCTGCTTCGCCATCCAGATATTCGTCGCCGCCCCGCCGGCCGGCTCGATCCTGCACGCGATGTTCGTGCCGTCGTCGGAAATCGTCACCAATCCGGCGATGCTCTACATCGCCATCGGTATCATCGGCGCCACCGTCATGCCGCACAATCTCTATCTGCACTCCTCGATCGTACAGACCCGCGCCTATGAACGCACAGACAAGGGCAAGCGCGACGCCATCAAATGGGCAACGACGGACTCGACCATCGCCCTGATGCTGGCCTTGTTCGTCAACGCCTCGATCCTGATCGTGTCGGCGGTCGCCTTCCACAACACCGGCCATCAGGACGTCGCCGAGATCGGCCAGGCCTTCGAGCTTTTGTCGCCGCTGCTTGGCCTCGGCATCGCCTCGATCCTGTTCGCGGTGGCGCTGCTGGCTTCCGGCCTGAACTCGACGGTGACGGCGACGCTGGCCGGCCAGATCGTCATGGAAGGCTTCCTGCGCCTGCGCATCCCCAACTGGGCGCGCCGGCTTCTGACGCGCGGCCTCGCCATCATCCCGGTGGTGGTCGTCACCGCGCTCTACGGCGAAAAGGGCACCGGCCAGTTGCTGGTCTTCAGCCAGGTGATCCTGTCGATGCAGCTGCCCTTCGCGGTCATCCCGCTGGTGCAGTTCGTCTCCGACAAGAAGAAGATGGGCAACCTCGCCATTCCGCGCGGCGTCGCGGCCCTTGCCTGGGTGGTCGCCGCGATCATCCTGGTGCTCAACTTCAAGCTGCTCTACGATACCATGTTCAGCGTCGGCTGAACTCCGCCTCGCCGGGAAACCGGCTACTCTGCGCGGAGCTAGCCCTCGCGACAAATCGGCAATCCGCGTTATGTTCTCCGGCATCATGACCCGGATCGAAGACATCAGGAAATTCTACGCGCGGCTGATGGCGGCCAATGCCGGCTCGCCCGATCCGCGCCTGGAGGCGGTTTTCGCCGAGGTGCCGCGCGAAGCGTTTCTCGGTCCCGGGCCGTGGACGATCATCGCCGGCAACGGCAAGATCACGACGCCCAGCGCCGATCCGGCGCACATCTACCAGAACGTGCTAGTGGCACTCGACGACGACAAGGGCATCAACAATGGCGAGCCCTTCCTGCACGCCATGTGGATCGGTAAGCTTGCACCGAAACCTGGCGAAGCCGTTACTCATATCGGCGCAGGCACCGGCTACTACACCGCCGTGCTGGCCAGGCTGGTTTCATCAGGCGGCACCGTCACCGCTTTCGAACTCGACGAAAACCTGGCCGATCTCGCGCGGAAAAATCTCGAAACCTATGGCAATGTGACCGTCGTCCATGGCAATGCGGTAACGGTGCCCTTGCCGCCATCCGACATCATCTATGTCAATGCCGGCGTCGCCGCACCACCGGCCGGATGGCTGAAGGCGTTGCGCTCAGGCGGCCGCATGATCTTTCCCTGGCGTCCGGCCGAGCGTGTCCCTCTGGCGGTGATGGTGACCCGCACCGAAAAGGGCTTCGCTTGCGATCCGTTCATGCGGTCGTGGTTCATTCCCTGTGTCGGCGCCTCGGTTGCGGGCCCCGCGGCGATAATCCCGACACGCGAGCAAGCCGCGCGCAGCCGCTCGATCTGGCTGATGCAGGACAAGGCGCCGGACCGCACCGCCACGGCAATCTTCGGCGATGTCTGGTTCTCGTCGAAAAATCTCGACGCCAGGCCGCGCACCAGGCCGCGCAAATGACGGTGATTTGCCAAAATTTCACATGTCCTGTCGGACCGATGAGCACTCGCCCGTCCTTGGGCTGAAATCCCGCCGCGACGGCGTGGATTGAGTTAAAGGGAGCAGACAATGAGAAAGATCATCGCAGCGACATTCGTCAGCCTCGATGGCGTCATGCAGGCGCCCGGCGGTCCGGAAGAGGATCCAGTCGGCGGCTTCAAGTTCGGCGGCTGGACCTTCCATTACTTTGACGAGGTGGCGGGCGCGGCAATGGATGAACTCTTCTCCAAACCCTTCGCCCTGCTGCTCGGCCGCAGAACCTACGACATCTTCGCCGCGTACTGGCCGTATCAGAAAGATCCGATCGCGGACGCCTTCAACCCTGCGACCAAATATGTGGCGACGCATCGGCCTGACACCCTCACCTGGCAGAACACGCAGTCGCTTGGGCCCGATATCGTCGCGACGTTGCGCCGCCTCAAGCAGGAGGATGGGCCTGACCTGCTCATCCAGGGATCGGGCAATCTGATCCAGACCTTGCTCGCCAACGGGCTGATCGATGAGATCCGGCTGATGATCTTCCCGCTGTTGCTGGGCAAGGGCAAGCGGCTGTTCGGCGATAGCGCGATGCCGGCCGCCTTCAGGCTTGTCAAGTCGCAGACCTCCAGCACCGGCGTCATCATGGCGACCTACGAGCGCGCGGGCGAAATCAAGGTCGGCTCCTTTGTCACGGGAGAGCCATCAGAAGCCGAACTCGAGCGGCGCAAGAACTGGAAGTAGCAGGACGACCTTGGCACCTTTCCTCTCCCTCCGGAGGGGGGAGAGGTGGCGCTGCGAAGCAGCGACGGAGTGGGGGAAGCCATTCGCCAAAGGCGCAGTCGCCGCAAGACAGGAACAATCCTGCCGGCCATCTCCCCTCGAGAAAGAGGATTCGCGGCTTCGCCAATCACCAGCGCCACAAAAGAAGGGGCCGGCGCGGCGGCCAGCCCCTTTTACATGCGCCAAATCAATCTCTGCCTTGAAGAAAATTCGTCGGCTAACTACTACTCCCGCTTCAGCCGTCTGCACAGCTCATCAAGCTGCTCCAGAGACCGATATGCGATGCGCAGCACGCCACCCTTGCCCTTGTGTTCCACGGACACGATCATGCCGATCGTATCCGTCAACAGCTTTTCCAACGCCAGCGTGTCGGGGTCCTTCTGCTCCAGACTCGGCGCAGGCTTGGCTTCCCTGGCGTTGCTGCCGCCGGCGGGCATCTGCGCCAGCGCTTCGGCCTGGCGCACCGAAAGCCCTTCTTCGACGATGCGCTTGGCAAGGCCGGCTGGATCTTCCGCCGTCACCAGCGTGCGGGCATGGCCCGCCGACAGCGCGCCGTCGACCAGCATATCGCGGATCACGTCGGGCAGCTTCAGAAGCCTGAGCGTGTTGGCGACATGGCTGCGGCTTTTGCCGATCACCTGGCCGAGATCGGCCTGGGTGTAGCCGTGCTCGTCGATCAGCTGCTGATAACCAAGTGCTTCCTCGACCGCATTGAGGTCGGTGCGCTGCACGTTCTCGATGATCGCCAGTTCGAGCGCGGTGCGGTCGTTGACCTCGCGGATGATGACCGGGATATCGGACAGACCGGCGCGCTGTGCCGCGCGCCAACGCCGCTCGCCGGCGATGATCTCGTAGCGCCCGGCCTGTGTCGGCGAAGGCCGCGCCACCACCGGCTGGACCACGCCGTGCTCTCGGATCGACTGGGCAAGGTCCGTCAGTTCGGCGTCGCCGAAATGCCGGCGCGGATTTTTCGGATTGGGGGTCAGGAACTCGATCGGCACCTTGCCGTCGGCGCTCATACCAGGCTTTTCGGGCGCTGCCGGACGGTCGATCTCGCCGATCAGCGCCGCCAGCCCTCGGCCCAGTCTCTTTCTCGAAAGGTCTTCGCTCATCTTTATTCCAGTTGGCTATTCCAAATCGTTTCGGTATCGAATCGGCTCTTAACTATGCATCCGATCTAATCAAGCGGCGCGCAATTTACGCTCGCGGCGGATCACTTCCGATGCCAATTGCAGATAGGCCTGGCTGCCCGAGCATTTCAGGTCGTAGAGGATCGCCGGCTTGCCGTAGGACGGCGCCTCGGACACTCGCACATTGCGCGGAATGATGGTCTCGTAGACCTTGTCGCCCATATGGGCGCGCACATCCTGCACCACTTGGTTGGCGAGATTGTTGCGGCCGTCATACATGGTCAGCACGATGCCTTGGATAATAAGGTCCGGATTGATCGAGCGGCGCACCTGCTCGACGGTTTCCAGTAATTGGCTGAGTCCTTCCAGCGCAAAGAATTCACATTGCAACGGAACCAGAACCGAATCGGCGGCCGCCATGGAATTGAGGGTCAAAAGGTTGAGGGACGGCGGACAATCGATCAGCACATAACCGAACGGTGCTCCGCGCTCTGTCGCGGCGCGCAGCGCATTGCGCAGCTTGAGCACCCGGTCCGGCGCGGAGGCGATCTCCATTTCGATGCCGAGCAGGTCGAGCGTCGACGGCACGATCGACAGGCCAGGCACCGCTGTCGGAATGGCCGCGGCTTCCAGATCCAGCTCACCCGTTAGCACGTCATAGGAGGAGACCGTCCGATCCTTGCGGTCGATGCCGAGGCCGGTGCTGGCGTTGCCTTGCGGATCGAGATCGACGATCAGCACCTTTTCGCCGATGGCGGCCAGCGCGGTCGCCAGGTTGATGGCGGTGGTGGTCTTGCCGACGCCGCCCTTCTGGTTGGCTACGGTGATGATGCGGGGGCCATTCTTCATCATGGGTCTATGCCAGAAATTCATTTTGGGTCGCTTCGGGTCGCCTGGAGCAGATCAGACAGGTCGCAAGTTCGACAATTCGAGGATGACGCCGCTGGCGTCGGTCACACTTGAATGTTCTACCAGATCGAAGGACCATCGGTGAACGCTTTCTTCCACTTCCGCGCGGTAATCCCGGCCTTTGTGAAACAGGCCGCGCGCGCCTGAAATCAGCCATGGCGCCGACAGGTCCAGCAAGGTCGAAAGCGATGCCAGCGCCCGCGCCGTGACGATTTGCGGTGCCGAAACAAACGCATGACTGTCATCGATGCGGCGCGCCACGACCCGCGCCGGCAGGCTGAACTGCCCGACGACGGCCTGCAGGAAGGATGCTTTTTTGCGATTGCTTTCAACCAAATCGATGCTGGCGCCGTCACGCTCGGCAAGCAGGAAAGCCATGACAAGGCCGGGAAATCCGCCGCCAGACCCGAGATCGACCCAGCGCGTCGCCCGAGGCTCGATTCGCGCCAACTGGGCGCTGTCCAGGATATGGCGCTGCCAGACATCGCCAGCCGTCGATTGCGCAACGAGATTGATGCTGCGATTCCATTTCTGGAACATCTGCTCGAACGCCACCAGCCGATCGAATGTTTCACGTGAAACCGGGCCTGCCGCGTCCTGCAGGCTCTTCCAGGACATAGAGCTCACGCAACATCCCTTTGTGGGCGATGGGCGCTCTCAGCGTGGCGAACATGCGCGACAATGATCGCCAGTGCCGCCGGCGTCATGCCTTCCATGCGCTGGGCATCGGCGATGGAGCGCGGCCGCCGCGCCTGCATCTTCTGCTTCAACTCGTTGGACAGGCCCGGGACCCCGGCGAAATCGACCGTTTCCGGGATTAGCCGGCTCTCTTCATGCCGGATCTGTGCTACATCCGTCTTCTGGCGGTCGAGATAGACAGAATATTTCGCTTCCGTTTCGAGGCGTTCCGCCGTCTTGCCGCCGATTTCCGCAAACCGCGAATCTACACGAGCCAGCCAGGCCACGTCGACATCGGGATAGGACAGCAATTCATAGCCGGACCGGCGCACGCCGTCCCGGTTAATCTCCAGCCCATGCCTCGCCGCTTCATTGGGAGTCAGGGTGAGCGACTTCGCCAGCTGACGCGCTTCATCGAGGCGCTGCATGACAGTCTCATAGCGCCGCATCCGCTGCGTCGAGGCGATGCCCAATTTCGCAGCCGCGGGCGTCAGCCGTTCATCGGCGTTGTCGGCGCGCAGCGACAGCCGGAACTCGGCCCGCGAGGTGAACATGCGATAAGGTTCGCTGATGCCGCGGCTGGTCAAATCGTCGACCATCACGCCGATATAGGCTTCGGTACGGCTGAGCACGATCTGCTCGCTGCCCGCCGCCCGCCGTGCCGCATTGAGGCCGGCAAGCAGGCCTTGCCCGGCCGCCTCTTCATAACCGGTCGTGCCGTTGATCTGCCCGGCGAGGAAGAGACCGCTGATGCGCTTCGTCTCCAGCGTCTGATGCAGCTCGCGCGGATCGACATGATCATATTCAATGGCATAGCCGGGCTGCAGCATGGTGGCGCGCTCAAGCCCCGGAATGGTTTTCAATATATCGAGCTGCACATCTTCGGGCAGCGAAGTCGAAATCCCATTCGGATAGATCGTATCGTCGTCGAGCCCTTCCGGTTCGAGGAAAATCTGGTGGCCATCCCTGTCGCCGAACTTGACGATCTTGTCCTCGATCGACGGGCAGTAGCGCGGTCCGACACCTTCGATCGACCCGGAATACATGGCGGAGCGGCCGAGATTGGCGCGGATCAGCTCATGCGTGGCCGTGGTCGTGCGCGTGATGCCACATTCGATCTGCGGCGTCTCTATACGGTCGGTCATCAGCGAAAACGGCACCGGATCCTCATCGGCGGCTTGGCTTTCCAGCGACGCCCAATCGATCGTCCGGCCGTCCAGCCGCGGCGGCGTGCCGGTCTTCAGCCGACCGAGCTTGAAGCCAGCACGGTCCATCGTCGCCGACAGACCAAGACTGGCCTGCTCGTTCATCCGGCCGGCGACGATCTTCTTCTCGCCGATATGGATAAGCCCGCGCAGAAAAGTCCCGGTCGTCAGAACGACAGCGCCACAGGCAAGCCGCCTTCCGTCGGCCAGGAGAACGGCCGCGATCTGGCCCTCGGCGATTTCGAAGTCCAGAACCTCGCCCTCGACCACGTCGAGATCGTTCTGCTGCCGAATCGCTTCCTGCATGGCAAGGCGATAGAGCTTTCTGTCGGCCTGCGTCCGGGGTCCGCGCACTGCTGGGCCCTTGCGGCGGTTGAGCAGGCGGAACTGGATGCCGGCGGCATCCGCCACCCGCCCCATCAGGCCGTCCATGGCGTCGATTTCGCGAACCAGGTGACCCTTGCCGAGCCCGCCGATCGCCGGATTGCAGGACATCACACCGATCGTGTCGAAGCGCAGCGTCACCAAAGCGGTCCTGGCGCCGGCGCGCGCGGCAGCGCTCGCCGCTTCGCACCCGGCGTGGCCGCCGCCCACTACAACCACATCATAGTGATTGGTCATTTCCAAACGTCCTAGACTCAAACAAATGAGGGACACATGTCCCTGCCCGGCCGCGCTGTCAAGAAAACTCGGCAATCGTTTCACGTGAAACAGTCTTGCACTTGCCATCGCGCGTGTTTCACGTGAGTCGTCGGGATCGCCGATGTTTCACGTGAGTCACCCGAATGGTGCTGCGCAGGGGTTCAGGGATTCGAGGACGGCAGCCGAGTTTCGTCGTTCGCTGTGGCCACCATCATAGACATCCATGACCGCCGAGGCCTCCACGCCTTCGTCATCCACGGGCGGAGCAAGGAGCGAAGCGACGCGGCGAAGACCCGAGGATCCATGCCGTGATGTTGGTCAAAGAGTGCAACGGAGCAGGATTCGGCACCGTAGCAACGCTTTGGAGTCGCGGCATGGATCCTAGGGTCTGCGCTCGTCGCTTCGCTCCTTGCTTCGCCCCAGGATGACGAAACAATTGGCGTTTCCGCCAATTGCCGAGGCATGCGGGTCCTTCACATCCTGCCCCCAAGACTTCTTCGCTGGCTGACTAACCCGCGTCCGACCGACGATATGTTTCACGTGAGTCATTTCCCGATGCAGAACTGCGAGAAGATGACGTCCAGCATGTCCTCAACATTGATGGCGCCGACGATTCGGCCCAGATGATCGGCCGCGAGCCGCAATTCCTCGGCGCGCAATTCCTGCCCGAAAGTCCGGCCGTCGGTGGCGCGACGCAGATGGCGGTTGGTTTCATTGAGCAATTCCACGTGGCGCAGGCGCGACGGCAGCACATCGCCGGCATTGCCGGCCGCCTCCGCCGCTCGCTGGCCGATCTCCACCAGCAATGTCTCCACGCCCGTCCCATTCTTCACCGAGATGGCAAGGTCATAGTTCCCCGCTGCATCGATTGCAGCGCGGTCTTCCAGCAGATCAAGCTTAGTGCCGACCCGCAAGCTCGGAGCGCCGGCCGGTAGCAGACCGATGTCCCTGGGGTCCGCAACGTCCTGCAGCAACAGCAACAGGTCGGCACCATGCGCCTTGGCCCGTGCCTTCTCGATGCCAATCGCTTCGACCTTGCCAGGCGCTTCGCGCAGCCCGGCCGTATCCGTAAGCCTGACGCGAAGCCCCTGGAGGTCGAGCACCACCTCGAGCAGATCGCGGGTCGTACCAGGTTCATCCGTTACTATAGCGGCATCCCGCCGCGCCAGGGCGTTGAACAGACTCGACTTACCGGCGTTGGGCGCACCAAGGATAACGACCTCGAAGCCGTCACGGATGATCTCGGCGGCTCGAAAGCCGGCGCTATGCCGGTCGATTTCTTCGATCATTGCCCGGACATCGGACCAGACTGTATCCGAAACGGAACCAGGAACATCGTCCTCATCGGCAAAATCGATCTCCGCCTCTATCATGGCGCGAGCGTGGATCAACCGGCGCCTCCAACCGAGATAGAGTTCGCTCTGGGCGCCCTCGGCGTTTTGCAACGCGAAGCGCCGCTGCGCCTCGGTCTCGGCGTTGACGAGATCCGCGAGCGCCTCGGTCTCGACCAGGTCGACTTTGCCGTTAAGAAAGGCGCGGCGCGTGTATTCGCCTGGTTCAGCGTGCCTGACGCCGTCAAAACCGGTGATCGTCTCCAGCATCCTGGCCACCACGGCGCGTCCGCCATGAACGTGGAACTCCGCGACATCCTCGCCGGTGAAACTGGCCGGTCCTGGGAAGAAGAAAACCAGGCCGTTGTCGAGCACGGTTCCATCCGGCGCCCGCAGCCTGCGCAGAACCGCCGCGCGGTCCTTAACCATACCGCCGGCAATCGTTTCGACTACGAATCGAGTCTGCGGGCCGGAAATGCGGATGACGGCGACGCCGGCCGGAAGCCGGCCGCTCGACAGTGCTACGATCGAATCGCCTGAAATCATTTGCCCGCTCTGCCGAACCGCCCTAGCTCTACGTCCATACGACAACTCCCAACCGAGTTTGCCCATCGTGACGCTACCCGCGCAAAACCTGCTTGCCCAGGAGGCCAGCCCCTATCTGCAGCAGCACAGCGGCAATCCCGTTCACTGGCGGGCCTGGTCGCCGGCTTCGCTTGAAGAGGCAAAGGCACTGGACAGGCCGATCCTGCTCTCGGTCGGCTATGCCGCCTGCCATTGGTGCCATGTCATGGCGCACGAAAGCTTCGAGAACGACGGCGTTGCCGCCGTCATGAACCGTCTGTTCGTCAATATCAAGGTCGACCGAGAGGAGCGCCCCGACATCGACCAGATCTACATGGCGGCACTCTCCTCGATGGGCGAGCAGGGCGGCTGGCCGCTGACCATGTTCCTGACGCCGGACGGCAAGCCGTTTTGGGGCGGCACTTATTTTCCGCGCGAGCCGCGCTACGGCCGTCCGGGTTTCATCCAGGTGATGCAGGCGGTGGACAAGGCGTGGCGCGAGAAGAGGGCGAGCCTCAACCAGAGTGCCGACGGCCTGACCACCCATGTCGAGGCGCGGCTCGCCGGTTCGCATGCGAGAACGGTACTCGACCGTGGCACGCTGGCGGAGCTTGCCAAGGGCATCGACGGCATGATCGACCGCGATCTCGGTGGCTTAAGCGGCGCGCCGAAATTCCCCAATGCGCCGTTCATGCAAACCCTCTGGCTGTCCTGGCTGCGCGACGGCAACACCAGTCATCGCGACGACGTCCTGCTCAGCCTCGAACAGATGCTGAGCGGCGGCATCTACGACCATATTGGCGGCGGGCTCAGCCGCTATTCGACCGACGCCGAGTGGCTGGTGCCGCATTTCGAAAAAATGCTCTACGACAACGCCCAGCTCATCCGCTTCTGCAATTGGGCCTTTGCGGCGAGCGGCAACGAATTGTTCCGGGTACGAATCGAAGAGACGGTCGACTGGCTGCTGCGCGAAATGCGCGTCGACGGCGGCGCCTTTGCCGCCAGCCTCGACGCCGACAGCGATGGCGTGGAAGGACTGTTCTACACCTGGAGCAGGGAAGAGGTAGAAGCCGCTCTCGGCGACGATTCTGCCTTATTTTTCAAATACTTCACGCTGTCCAGCCCGCACGGCTGGGAAGGCAAGCCAATTGTCCACCAAACCGCGTCCCAGCAATCGCAAAGCGTGATCGAGCGCGAAAAACTGGGTCCGCTCAAGGCGAAACTTCTCATCGTCCGCGAAGAGCGGGTCAGGCCCGGCCTCGACGCAAAGACGCTCACCGACTGGAACGGCCTGATGATTGCGGCGCTTGCCGAGGCCGGTCGATCATTGGCCCGGCCTGACTGGATCGAGGCGGCGGCAAAAGCCTTCGCCCATATCTGCTCTGCCAGCCGCGACGGCCGCTTGCCGCATTCGATGCTCGGCGCCAGGAAACTGTTCCCTGCTCTGTCCAGCGACTACGCCGCCATGACCAATGCGGCGATCTCGCTGTTCGAAGCGTCGGGTGATTGGGGCTATATCGACCAAGCCAGCCAATTCCTCGAGCAGCTCGACCATTGGCACGCCGACACCGACAAGACAGGCTACTACCTGACCGCTTCCGACAGCGCCGACGTGCCGATCCGCATCCGCGGTGATGTCGACGAAGCCATCCCATCAGCCACAGGCCAGATCATCGAAGCGCTGGTCCGCCTCGCCTCCGTCACCGGCGATCTCGAACTGCACGAAAGAGCCTGGCAAGTCGCCGAACACGCGGCCGGTCGTGCGGCGCACCAGACCTACGGTCAGGCCGGCATCGTCAACGCCTGCGCGCTGGCGATCGAGCCGCTCAAGCTGGTCATTGTGGATAGATTGAAGGATCCAAGGCTCGTTCCGGTTGCGAATCGAAGCCCGGACCCGCGGCGGGTGGATATTGTCGCGCCGATCGGCTCGGACACGAATCGACCCTTGCTGCCCGGCGGAATCCTGCCACCGACCGACAAGGCGGGTGCGTGGTTCTGCACGGGACAGGTTTGCCTGCCGGTGGTTACGGATTCTGGGGAATTGGAGAAGCTGTTGAGGTGACACCCTCCCCTTTTTGGGGAGGGTCTGCTCGCGATCGTAGCGAAACGGATCGTGAGACGGGGTGGGGTGAATCGCCAACTTCGGTGCTGACCCCCACCCCGCTCCGCTGCGCGGATCGACCCTCCCCACAAGGGGGAGGGTAAGCTCCTACGTATTCATCGAATCGAAGAAGTCCGCATTGGTCTTGGTCTGCTTGAGCTTGTCGATCAGGAACTCGATCGCATCGGTGGTTCCCATCGGCGCCAGAATGCGGCGCAGCACGAAGATCTTCTGCAGGTCCTGCTTGGAAACCAGCAGGTCTTCCTTGCGGGTGCCGGACTTCAAGATGTCCATGGCCGGATAGATGCGCTTGTCGGCCACCTTGCGGTCGAGCTGGATTTCGCAGTTGCCGGTGCCCTTGAACTCTTCGAAGATGACTTCGTCCATGCGGCTGCCGGTATCGATCAGCGCGGTGGCGATGATGGTCAGCGAACCGCCTTCCTCGATGTTTCGGGCGGCACCGAAGAAACGCTTCGGCCGCTGCAGCGCGTTGGCGTCGACACCGCCGGTCAGCACCTTGCCGGATGACGGCACCACGGTGTTGTAGGCGCGGCCGAGGCGGGTGATGGAATCGAGCAGGATGACGACATCGCGGCCATGTTCGACAAGGCGCTTGGCCTTCTCGATGACCATTTCGGCGACCTGCACGTGGCGAACAGCCGGCTCGTCGAAGGTCGAGGAGATCACCTCACCCTTCACCGAGCGCTGCATGTCGGTCACTTCTTCCGGCCGCTCGTCGATCAGAAGCACGATCAGATAGCATTCCGGATGATTGGCAGTGATCGAGTGGGCGATGTTCTGCATCAGCACCGTCTTGCCGGTACGCGGCTGCGCGTTGATCAACGCGCGCTGGCCCTTGCCGATCGGCGCGACCAGATCGATCACGCGCGCCGAGATGTCCTTGGTGGTCGGATTGTCGATCTCCATCTTCAGCCGCTTGGTCGGATAGAGCGGCGTCAGATTGTCGAAGTGGATCTTGTGACGGATCTTTTCGGGATCGTCGAAATTGATCGTGTTGACCTTGAGCAGCGCAAAATAGCGCTCGCCCTCTTTCGGGCTGCGGATCGGCCCTTCGACCGTATCGCCGGTCTTCAGCGAAAAGCGCCGGATCTGCGACGGCGAAATGTAGATGTCGTCGGGACCTGGCAGATAGTTGGCGTTGGCGGAGCGCAGGAATCCAAAACCGTCCTGCAGCACTTCGACCACACCGTCGCCGATGATCTCGATCTCCTGGGCGGCCAGTTTCTTCAGGATAGCAAACATCAGCTCCTGCTTGCGCATGACGCTGGCGTTCTCCACCTCGAGCGATTCGGCATAAGCGATCAGCTCTGGCGGTTTCTTGTTCTTGAACTCGGTGAGTTTCATTTCTTGCATAGACGGACCTTGAATAGATGGAGTCTGGGTAAGCTTTGGGAAAATATCGGCGGGATGCGACAAATGCCGGGCGCGGCCGAGAGCAATGAAGGGCGGCGCATGACGGGAAGGAAGACCCGTCTTTTATCGTCGGTTGGGTGAAAGAGCAAGCTGCGTTTTGCGGCCCAATCGAGCCTAGAACGGCTTGACGACAACCAGGATCACGATTGCGACCATCAGCAATGTGGGGATCTCGTTGACGATTCGCCAGTGCCTCGCAGGCTTTTCATTGCGGTCCTCGGCGAATTTGCGCACCGCACCGGCCAGATAGCCATGCATGGCGGACAACAAAAGCACCGCACCGATCTTGGCATGCAGCCAGCCGCCCTGGAAGCCGAAGCCTTTCCAGGCGAGCCACAGGCCCAACACCCAGGTGGCGATCATCGCCGGATTGATGATGCCACGCAGCAGGCGCCGCTCCATCACCTTGAAGGTCTCCGACTGCACCGAGCCCTTCTCGGCATCGGCATGGTAGACCAGTAGCCGCGGCAGATAGAGCATGCCCGCCATCCACGAAATGACGGCAAGGATATGGATGGCCTTGGCCCACGGGTAGAAGCTGTCGGGTGCGGCGAAATACAAAAGCGCGGTGAAAACAACCAAGACACCTATGCCTGATATCATGCGCATCATCGCCTGACCGGTGCTGTTCGCGTTTTTCATTTCGGCCATCAGCGTGTCGCGCTCCGCACTTGTCTAACCATCGCCTCGACATGGGCGATCGGTGTCTCCGGCGTGATGCCGTGGCCGAGATTGAAGATCAGCGGCCCCTCTCCCAGCGCTTTCAGGATCGCCTCGACGCCGTCGGACAGTGCCTTGCCGCCAGCCACGAGCCGCAAGGGATCGAGATTGCCCTGGACCGCGCCCAAGCGCTGCAAATCCTTCGCCGCCTCCAGGGGCACCGTCCAGTCGATCCCCAGACCCGTTACGCCGGTCTTCTGGCGATAGGTCTGGTAACGGGCGCCGGCGCCCTTGGGAAAGCCGACGATCGGCACATCGGGATGAACGGCTCGCACCTGCCTGACGATCTCCGCCACTGGCTGGACGCAGAACAAGTCGAAGGACGCATCGTCGAGCACGCCGGACCAGGAATCGAAAATCTGCACGACATCGGCACCCGCGTCGATCTGGCGGATGAGATAGGCAGCCGAATGATCGGCAAGCACTTTGAGCAGGTGCTGGAATGCCGCCGGCTCGCGATAGGCGAACAACCGCGCCGGCGCCTGGTCGGGCGTGCCATGGCCCGCAATCATATAGGTCGCCACCGTCCATGGCGCGCCGCAGAAGCCGATCAGGGTCGTCTCATCGGGGAGTTTCGCCCGCAGTCGGCGAACCGTCTCGTAGACCGGCTCGAGATTCACGTGAAACACCTTGCTTTCCAGAGCCAAAATCTCCGGTGCTGTGATCGGCGTCAGCAGCGGGCCTCGCCCCTCTTCGAAGCGAACGTCACGGCCAAGTGCATGCGGAACGACGAGAATGTCCGAGAACAGGATCGACGCATCGAAACCAAAACGCTCGATCGGCTGCAAGGTCACTTCGACGGCAAGGTCGGGATCATAGCAGAGATCCAGGAACGACCCAGCCCGTCTGCGTGTCTCCCGATACTCCGGCAGATAGCGCCCGGCCTGACGCATCATCCAGAGCGGAGGCGGAAAATGAGCCTTGCCCTTCAGGACGTCCAGCGTGATCCGGTTCTGGGGCATCGAGCGCTCGCTTCTCCAAGCCTCTTCTATAATCAAAGATTCTTATATCTAAGATTCTTCTGATTCTAAGAGTCTGTTGGTTCTGGTGGTTGTCACCTGTCCCGCTTTGCCCCGGAAAAAACCAGCCAACATATTGTCGCGTGCTTCTTTTGCCTGGATGTAGGGTTCTGGGGACAGTCGCGAATCCATCACTGGAGTCAAAGCGTTACGAGATGCCGGGAAAAGCCGGCCCTGTGGACGGGCGAGAGACAAAAGAAGCCGTCCCCAAACTTGTCCCCACCCGCCCGATGAAGCTGACAGCGCAACGAATTGTGGACATCTAGCCTTCTGATACAGTCGCCTCCGATCGGCCCGTCTTTTCATCCCGCTCTATCCACAGCCGCCCACAGCCCCAGGTGACCCCCTGTGAACAAACCCCAAAGCTTCTTCCATCTGCACCTGATTTCCGACGCGACCGGCGAAACGCTGCTCGCCGCCGGCCGGGCGGCTTCGGCGCAATACAAGGATGCGCGCGCCATCGAGCATATCTATCCGCTCATCCGCACCGAAAAGCAGGTAGCGAAAGTGTTCGAGGACATCGAGGAAGAGCCCGGCATCATCCTTTATACGGTCGTCGACCAGAAGCTGGCGCGCGGCATCGACGAACGCTGCGCGACGATGGGCCTGCCCTGTGTGTCGGTGCTGGAGCCGGTGCTGACCGTGTTCCAGTCCTATCTCGGCACACCGGCCGGCCGTCGCGTCGGCGCCCAGCATGTTCTCGATGCCGAATATTTTCGCCGCATCGACGCGCTCAATTTCACCATGGACCATGATGACGGCCAGCTGCCGCTCAACATGGACGATGCCGATGTCGTGCTGATCGGCATCTCGCGCACCTCGAAGACGCCGACCAGCATCTATCTCGCCAATCGCGGCATCAAGACCGCCAACATCCCGATCGTGCTCGGCGTGCCGGTGCCGGAAAGTCTGGTCAACGCCAGGACACCGCTGATCGTCGGGCTGATCGCCACCGCCGAGCGCATCTCGCATGTTCGGCAAAATCGCCTCCTCGGCAACAGCAGTTCCTACGAGGCATCGGACTATGTCGACCGCGCCGCCATCAGCGAAGAACTCGCCTACGCCCGCCAGATCTGCACGCGCCATGGCTGGCCGATGATCGACGTCAGCCGCCGCTCGATCGAGGAAACGGCGGCTGCGATCGTTGCCCTGAGAGGGAAGAATAGATAGTTGGAGCCCTTCCGTAACCAAGGCTTGAGATAGTGTCCGAAACGTCGCGATCCTTCGCGCCCCCCTCTGCCCTGCTGGGCATCTCCCCCTCAAGGGGGGAGATTGGCAGCTTCGCGGGCGGCACCTTCTGTTCGACGTTAAAAATTGCCGAAAGCCGAAGTCACACCCAATCTCCCCCTTGAGGGGGAGATGTCCGGCAGGACAGAGGGGGGGCGCTGTCCCGCCAACCTTTGGCAACCTTCTGCATTACGGCGGTCAACGACCATTAATCAGGCGAAAAATCATGACCGAGAAAATCATCCTCGCTTCAGGCAGTCCGTTCCGCAAGGCGATGCTTGTCAATGCCGGCGTCGACGTCGAGGCGGTTCCGGCCGATGTCGACGAGCGCGCGCTCGAGGCGCCCTTGCAGGACAGCGATGTCTCGCCCGAGGATGTCGCCCTGGTGCTGGCCGAAGCCAAGGCCACCGAAGTCAGCGAGCGCAGGCCGGGCGCCCTGGTGCTTGGCTGCGACCAGACGCTGTCGCTCGGCGACGAGTTGTTCCACAAGCCGGCCGATAGGGAAGGCGCGCGCCGTCATCTCCTGGCGCTGTCGGGCAAGACCCATCAGTTGAACAGCGCCGCCGTGCTGGTCCGCGATGGCGCGGTTCTGTGGCGGCACGTCGGCATCGCCTCGATGACCATGCGCAAGCTCGACCCGGCCTTCATCGGCCGCCATCTCGCCCGTGTCGGCCCCAAGGCATTGGCAAGCGTCGGCGCCTACCAGATCGAAGGCGAAGGCATTCAATTGTTCGAGAAGATCGAAGGCGATCATTTCACCATTGTCGGCCTGCCGCTGTTGCCGCTGCTGGCCGAACTTCGCACGCTGGGAGCGATCGATGGCTGAGGCGTCGAAAAAGGCCTTCGTGACCGGCCACCCGATCAAGCATTCGCGCTCGCCGAAGATCCACGGATATTGGCTGGCCAAGCATGGCATCGACGGCAGCTATGAGGCGATCGATGTCGCGCCGGAAAACTTTGCCGGGTTCGTGAAGACGCTGCAGGCGAACAATTACCGCGGCGGCAATGTCACCATCCCGCACAAGGAGGCGGCTTTCGCGCTCGCCGAGCGCCGTGACCAGGCCGCGCAAGAGATCGGCGCCGTCAACACGCTGTGGTTCGAGGACGGCGCCTTGTGGGGCGGCAACACCGACGCGCACGGCTTTGCCGCCAACCTCGACGATTATGCGCCGGGCTGGGCCAGCAATGGCCCGGCGGTCGTGCTCGGCGCCGGCGGTGCGTCGCGCGCCGTCATCCATGCCTTGAAGGAGCGCGGTGTCGCCGACATCCGCATCGTCAACCGCACGCTGGCCCGGGCTATGGAATTGCGCGATCGTTTCGGCGCCGGCGTTTCGGCGCATGGCATGGCGGCGACCGGTGAACTGCTTGCCGATGCCGGCCTGCTGGTCAACACCACGGCCCTCGGCATGCATGGCAATGAAGGCCTGTCGGCCGATCCCGCTGTGCTGCCGGACCACGCCATCGTCACCGATATCGTCTATGTGCCGCTGGAGACGCCGCTGCTTGCCGCGGCGCGCGCGCGAAACCTGAAAACCGTCGACGGCCTCGGCATGCTGCTGCATCAGGCCGTGCCCGGCTTCGAGCGCTGGTTCGGCATCAGGCCGCAGGTGACGGCTGAACTGCGCGCGCTCATCGAAGCTGATCTGGTGCCGAAGCCATGATCGTGCTCGGCCTCACCGGCTCCATCGGCATGGGCAAGTCGACCACGGCCAAGATGTTCGCCGAGGCCGGCGTGCCGGTCCATGATTCCGACGAGGCTGTGCATCGCCTCTATGCCGGCAAGGCCGCGCCCCTGGTCGAGGCGGCCTTTCCCGGCACCACATCCGCCGGCGTGGTCGATCGGGCAAAGCTTGGCGCGCGTGTGCTCGGCGACGCCGTCGCGCTGAAGCGGCTCGAGGCGATCATCCATCCCCTGGTGCGCGCCGATGCCGATGCTTTCCTGACGCGTCATCGTAGCGCCGGCGCGCCGATCGCCGTCCTCGATATCCCCCTGCTGTTCGAAACCGGCGGCCGCGACCGCGTCGACAAGGTCGTCGTCGTCACCGCGCCAGCCGACGTCCAGCGAGAACGCGTTCTGGCGCGGCCTGATATGACGGAAGAAAAACTCGCGTCGATCCTGGCTAGGCAGGTGCCGGATGCGGACAAGCGCCGTCAGGCCGATTTCGTCGTCGATACCGGCCAGGGATTGGACTCCGCCCGCGCCGCCGTGGCTGCCATCATTGCCGAACTCTCCGGGGATAAGCTGCACTCCTGACACCACCGCGTCAGCATTGCCCATTGCCATTTTGTTCCGGTCTCACGATTCTGCTTCTTTGGAGCGACTGATTCGATGCGTGAGATCATCTTCGATACGGAAACCACCGGCCTCGATTCGCGCGACGACCGCGTGATCGAACTCGGCGGCATCGAGCTGGTCAACCGCTTTCCGACCGGAAAGACTTTTCACCACTATATCAACCCACAAGGCCGTGCGATCCACGCCGAGGCGCAGGCCGTGCACGGCATCAGCGCCGCGGATCTCGCGGGCAAGCCGACCTTTGCCGAGATTGTGCAGGAGTGGCTGGATTTCACCGACGGCGCCAAGCTGGTCGCGCACAATGCCACTTTCGATGTCGGCTTCCTCAACGTCGAATTCGGCCGGCTAGGTCACCCCGTCATCGACAATGGTCTTGTCGTCGACACGCTGGCGCTGGCGCGCCGCAAGCATCCGATGGGCCCCAATTCGCTCGACGCGCTCTGCCGGCGCTACGGCATCGACAACACCAGGCGCACCAAGCACGGCGCCTTGCTCGATTCCGAATTGCTGGCCGAGGTCTATATCGAGCTGATCGGCGGCAAGCAGGCGGCCCTCATCCTCGACAGCGCCACCGCGCCGGCGCGAGGGGGCGAGAACGTCCGCCAGATCGAGATTGTGGTAAGCCAGCGGCCTTCGCCACTGCGGCCCCGCCTCACCGAAGCCGAACGCGACGCGCATGCCGGCATGGTCGGGACGTTGGGTGAGAAGGCGCTGTGGCTGAAGGTTGTCGGGAACTAAAGTCGTTCCGTCGCGATCCTTGGCGCCCCCCTCTGTCCTGCCGGACATTTCCCCCACGGGTGGGGAGATTGGCAGCTTCGCGGGCCGCGCCTTCCTTTTCAACGTTGGAGATTGGCGAAAGCCGGGATGACAGCCGATCTCCCTCCTTGTGGGGGAGATGTCCGGCAGGACAGAGGGGGGCGCTGTCCCGCCAGCCTTTCAACAAAAAACCCGGCGCGAGGCCGGGCTTTTAAACGCTACCGAGACACCAGGCCTCAGCTCACCTTGACCTTCGACGCTGCCTGATCCTCGGCCAGCTTCTGCTGGAACATCTGCGCGAAGTCGATCGGGTCGAGCATCAGCGGCGGGAAGCCGCCATTGCGGGTTGCCTCGGCGATGATCTGCCGGGCGAACGGGAACAGCAGGCGCGGGCATTCGATGAACAGGATCGGCAGCATGTGTTCCTGCGGGAAGCCTGCGATGGCGAACACGCCGCCATAGACCAGCTCGACATTGAACAGCACTTCCTGGTCGAAGGACGCCTTGGCGTTCAGCGTCAAATTAACGTCGAACTGCTTGTCGGAGAGCGGGTTGGCGTTGACATTGACGTTGATGGCGATGCCCGGCGCCTTGTCGCGGCCGCGCAGCGAATTCGGCGCGCCGGGGCTTTCGAAGGATAGGTCCTTCACATATTGCGCCAGGACGTTGAGCGACGGCTGCGCCGCGTTGCCGTTTCCGTTGGCTGCGCCGACCGGCGCGTCATCTTTGCTGGCCATAAGCCTTCGTCCTCTTGCCTGGGCAGCGTCGCTGACCGAATTGAAATCGGGCGTTCGCTACCATGGCAGGGATGACAAGACAAGGTTTGCCGCCTTGCTTCTCCATCCCGGGATGAGGACGGAGCGGCCTCAATCGTCCTTGAGGCGGCGCCAGGGCGAGTTGTGGTCCGGTCCGCGCTTGAAGTCGTCTTCGCGTGAATAATCGCCATCGTCGAGGTCGATGGTCTTGTCGCGTTGCCGGCCGCGGAAGCCGCCGGTCGAGAAATTGGTGGCCAGCACGACGCGGCCCTTCAAGGTCCGCCAGGCGAGGTCGCGGACCGGCGGCAGGAACAGCAGCAGGCCGATAATGTCGGTGATGAAGCCGGGGATGATCAAAAGGATCGCCGCCAGCACGATCATCGCGCCATGCGCCAGCTGCCCGCTCGGATCGCGGCCGGCATCCATTTCAGCGCGGATCCGCGTCATGACGCCGAAACCCTGATGCCGGAGCAGCAGCGCGCCGGCAATGCTCGATGCCAGCACCAGGCCGACTGTCGCCAGCGCGCCGACTTGGCGGCCGACGACCACGAAGCCGGCGATTTCCAGCAGCGGAAGTGCCAGGACAAAAAGGGGAAGGAACGAGATGCGCAAGTCTTGGCAACCTTTTGGATCGTTTCGGCCGTTTCGATTGTTTCGGCGCCCAGTGAGCAATCGCCGCTGGCACTGAGGCTGTTAGATAGGTATGCCTGCCTTTGATTTGAATGATTGCGCCTTGCGTTCTATATGCTTTGAATGTTGAACGCTATGCGACCGCGGCCATTGGGCCTGACGGTCCGGCCACAGGGCAGGGATTGATTGGCGGAAGATATGGGATTCTTCGACTTCGGCACGATTTTCTTCCTGATTGCGGCGGTGGTCATCTTTTTCCAGCTGCGCAATGTGCTGGGCCGTCGCACCGGCAGCGAACGGCCGCCCTTCGATCCCTATACAGCGGCCCGCAGCGGCGACAAGGATGCCGCCCAGAAATCCGAGAATGTCGTGTCGCTGCCGCGCAAGCGCCTGCCGGGCGAGCCGGCGGCCGACACCTATGCCGCGATCGATGCCTTCGCCAAGCCCGACACCGACCTCAACAAGGGCCTGCGCACGATCAAGGACAACGACCCGTCCTTCGAGCCGAAGACTTTCGTCGACGGCGCCAAGATGGCCTACGAGCTGATCGACATGGCCTATGC
>NZ_JAMYSA010000028.1:0-67327 GCF_040321735.1 Mesorhizobium sp. M0293 | reverse complement strand
GAAAACTCGCCAATCTCAACGCCGATTATCTCGAAAATCTCATCCGTCAAAAATCAACGTTAACCTGAAGCGATTCCCCTGGCCTCGTGGCCTTGCCTGTGCACACCATTACGGCGGTGGCGCCTTAAAAACCGGGGCGCCGCCGGCCTGCCGAAACGCTGTATGGCCGGCAAAGCGAATAGACTGCCGTTATGGCTTGGCATTCGCCGCCGGATCGACTAGATGAGCCCCGCGCCTGTTGCTTCGACGGCTCAGGTGTGGGGAAAGGCGTCTGCTGGTTGGCGACGCCGATGGCGGAAGTTCCGCCTTGCCCCAAGGGAGGTGCATCTCCCCAACCCGCGTGGCGAAACCGGCCGGCGCGACATGCATGGACGGAGAGGTGGCCGAGTGGTTGAAGGCGCACGCCTGGAAAGTGTGTTTACGGGAGACCGTAACGCGGGTTCGAATCCCGCTCTCTCCGCCAGAAACTTCAAAAATGGCACATCTGATATCATTGCGTACGGGGTGCCAGGATGATCGGTGCCCGGTATGGGGGCATGATGACCATCGGCCTTGTTTGCGTGATCGCGGTGCTGGAAAGGCAGCTGGCAATTTTCGAACGCCTTGGAGATGCAATCGCCGCGAAGCGCGTCGATTGATCATTGGATAATCCTATGAAAAGACCGTCCACGAGCTGTTTTGGAATTCTTGCGCGATCTGGTAGTGGTGATCCAAATCACAGGAGACGGCATGCCAAACGATGTAATCGTGCGCGACAGCAATGGCGCTCAATTGAATGACGGCGATTCCGTCACGCTTATCAAGGACCTCAAAGTCAAAGGCACTTCGGAGACGATCAAGCGGGGCACGTTGGTGAAGAACATTCGCCTCAACGGCAATCCCGGCGAGATCGAATGCAACACCAAGCAAGTGAAGGGCCTGGTGCTCAAAACCGAGTTCGTGAAGAAGGCGTGACCCTCAAGGCGGCAATCAAGATCCAGCTTCGGTAAATATCAATTCAACCGCTACGTCCCGTCCAGCCCACTGGCTGCGAGCAGTACATCGTTCGATAGGGTGTGCCGTCACAGTCGGCTATTTCGCCTATATGGCTTATATGGCCGCCAACCAAAAACCGCCGGCCGATATGGCAGCGCTGGCAGTGTCGATACTCAAGTCCAGCGATGCTTCCCCGGAAATGCGGGAATGGGCCGCGGATGCGGTAGGAATCCAGAACGATATTGGAATGCCGGCCAAAGCCGTTCAGCAATGGCGGCGCCTCCCCATCGTCGTGGGTAAAAGCCACATCCCGACCACAGAAAGCCCCACGATGATGCCCGCATGGCCGGCGTGACGGTCAGCCCGTAGAACGGGCACGACGCACCGACAGCGGCGCCTTGGATGGTCGCCAGGCCAAAACCTTTATGAAATTCCTATTTCTTTCCACCCCGCCCCGTCTCGAACGTTTATGGCGATAGGGTCCATATTCCCCTTCAGAAAACACAACCGGTTTCGCCAGTGACAAAATGCGTGGCGGGCCGTTTTCACGATTTTGCGAACCTTTTCGTCAAGGGCGCAAAGTACAGATATGCGCAAGGAACAAACACAATGGACGTCATTGTTCTCGGGATCGGGGTTTTGTTTTTCGCCCTGTTCTTCGCCTATGTCAAAGCCTGCGACAGAATTTGAGCTTAAGGATCGAACCATGCTTTTCGATTACATCCTCGGTGGTGGCGTGACCTTGTTCCTGCTCGCTTACCTGACCTACGCGCTCGTTCGTCCAGAACGCTTCTGAAGGCACGGAAAGCCACAGCCATGACACTGAACGGTTGGATACAGATCCTGGTCTTTTGCGGGATCATCATTTTGCTGGTGAAGCCGCTCGGCGGCTACATGCACCGCGTCTTCAACGGCGACCGCACGCTGCTTTCGCCAGTCTTCGGCCCGCTCGAGCGCGGGCTCTACCGCGTTTGCGGAACCAACGAACGCGAGGAACAGCACTGGACCACCTATGCGGTGGCTTTGCTGCTCTTCAATCTTGCCGGCTTCCTGGTGCTCTATGTCCTGCAGCGCCTACAGGGAAGCCTGCCCTACAATCCGGCCGGCATGACCGCGGTTGAACCAGGTCTGGCCTTCAACACCGCCGCCAGCTTCATGACCAATACCAACTGGCAGAACTACGGCGGCGAGAGCACGATGTCCTACCTCGTGCAGATGGCCGGCCTGACGGTGCAGAATTTCGTTTCGGCCGCCACCGGCATTGCCATCGCCATTGCGTTGATCCGCGGCTTTGCCCGCGCTTCCGGCAAGTCGATCGGCAATTTCTGGGTCGATATGACCCGTTCCACGCTTTATGTGCTGCTGCCGTTCTGCATCGTGCTGACACTGGTCTATGTCTGGCTCGGCATGCCGCAGACGCTTGGCGCCTATGTCAATGCCACCACGCTCGAAGGTGCGCAGCAGACCATCGCCGTCGGCCCGGTCGCCTCGCAGGTGGCCATCAAGATGCTCGGCACCAATGGCGGCGGCTTCTTCAACGCCAATGCCGCGCATCCGTTCGAGAACCCCGATGCGATCTCCAACCTGATCCAGATGGTTTCGATCTTCGCCATCGGCGCTGCCTTGACCAACGTCTTCGGCCGCATGATCGGCAACCAGCGCCAAGGCTGGGCGATCCTGTCGGCCATGGGCGTCATGTTCATCGCCGGCGTCATCGTCTGCTATTGGGCGGAAGCCGCCGGCAACCCGCTGGTGCACGCGCTGGGCATCGACGGTGGCAACATGGAAGGCAAGGAGACGCGCTTCGGCATCGCCCTGTCGGCGCTGTTTGCCGTCATCACCACGGCCGCTTCGTGCGGCGCGGTCAACGCCATGCATGGTTCTTTCACCGCGCTCGGCGGCATGATCCCGATCATCAACATGCAGCTTGGCGAAGTCATTGTCGGCGGTGTCGGCGCTGGTCTCTACGGCATCCTGATGTACATCGTCATCGCCGTCTTCGTCGCCGGCCTGATGGTTGGCCGCACGCCCGAATATCTCGGCAAGAAGGTCGAGGCCAAGGAGGTCAAGATGGCGATGCTGGCTATCCTGTGCCTGCCGCTGGCGATGCTGATATTCACCGCCATCGCGGTCGTGCTGCCGACCGGTGTTGCGTCGATGGGCAATGCCGGCCCGCACGGCTTCTCCGAGGTTCTCTATGCCTACACGTCGGGCGCGGCCAATAACGGTTCGGCCTTTGGCGGCCTCAGCGGCAACACGCCCTGGTACAACATCACCATCGGCATCGGCATGCTGATGGGCCGCTTCCTGGTGATCATCCCGGCGCTGGCCATTGCCGGCTCGCTGGTGGCGAAGAAGACGGTTCCGGCTTCCGCCGGCACCTTCCCGACCGATGGCCCGCTGTTCGTTGGGCTGCTGGTCGGCGTCATTCTCATCGTCGGTGGCCTGACCTTCTTCCCGGCGCTCGCCGTCGGGCCGATCATCGAGCACTTGGCTGGCATTCACGGGCAGACCTTCTGAGACCGCCCGAATCTGGATCAATGATATGTCCTGGTTCAGCTCCATGCGTCGCAAGATCAGCCACAGGGACGATCACGGGAAGGAGGAGAGACCTCCTCCTTTCCCGACCCTGTCGACGTTTCTCGGTCTTGCGGCAGTCATGCTCGTCCTCTGGTTGCTGGCCTACGGGCCGCCGCACTTCTTTTCGGCATCCGATCATCGGGTGCCGTCCAACAACACCGAAGCCGGAGCTTCAAAATGAGCCACTCGAAATCAGCAAGCATCATGGATGCCCGCATCTTGCTTCCCGCCATCGGCGGCGCCTTCCGCAAGCTCGACCCGCGCACGCTGGCCAGGAACCCGGTGATGTTCGTCGTCGCCGTCGTCTCGGCGCTCACCACGGTGCTGTTCGTCAAGGATCTGGTCACCGGCGGCGGCAATCTCGGCTTCACGCTGCAGATCATCATCTGGCTGTGGTTCACCGTGCTGTTCGCCAATTTCGCCGAAGCCGTCGCCGAGGGCCGGGGCAAGGCGCAGGCGGATTCGCTGCGCAAGGCGCGCACCGAAACCCAGGCCAAGCTTCTGACCGGCGAAGACCGCACGAAATACAAACTCGTGCCCGGCACCAGCCTGAAGGTCGGCGATGCGGTGCTGGTCGAAGCCGGCGATATCATCCCGTCCGACGGCGAGGTGATCGAAGGCGTCGCTTCGGTCAACGAGGCGGCGATCACGGGCGAGTCCGCGCCGGTCATCCGAGAATCCGGTGGCGACCGTTCGGCGGTCACCGGCGGCACGCAGGTTTTGTCCGACTGGATCCGCGTGCGCATCACGGCGGCTTCCGGCCACACCTTCCTCGACCGGATGATTTCGCTGGTCGAAGGTGCGGAGCGCCAGAAGACGCCGAACGAGATCGCACTCAACATCCTGCTCGTCGGCATGACGCTGATCTTCGTGCTTGCCACCGCAACGATCCCGAGTTTTGCGACTTATTCGGGCGGCTATATCTCGGTCACGGTGCTCGTCGCCCTGTTCGTCACCTTGATCCCGACCACCATCGGGGCGCTGCTGTCGGCCATCGGCATCGCCGGCATGGACCGCCTGGTGCGCTTCAACGTGCTGGCCATGTCGGGCCGCGCCGTCGAGGCGGCCGGCGACGTCGACACGCTGCTGCTCGACAAGACTGGCACGATCACGCTCGGCAATCGCCAGGCGACCGAGTTCCGTCCGGTCAAGGGCGTCACCGAGCAGGAGCTGGCCGACGCGGCGCAGCTTGCTTCGCTTGCCGACGAAACGCCGGAAGGCCGCTCGATCGTTGTGCTGGCCAAGGAGAAATACGCCATCCGCGCCCGCGACATGGCGACGTTGCACGCCACCTTCGTGCCTTTCACCGCGCAGACCCGCATGAGCGGCGTCGACATCGACGGCTCCTCGGTGCGCAAGGGCGCGGTCGATTCCGTGCTCGCCCATGTCAGCCAGTCGACGGTCGCGGCCCACACCACGCGGCCCGGCAGCGATACCGTCAGGGATCTCCAGGCGATCGCCGACGAGATCGCCAAATCGGGCGGCACGCCGCTGGCGGTCGAGCGCGACGGGCGCCTGCTCGGCGTCGTCCATCTCAAGGATATCGTCAAGGGCGGCATCAGGGAGCGCTTCGCCGAATTGCGCAAGATGGGCATCCGCACGGTGATGATCACCGGCGACAATCCGATGACGGCGGCAGCCATTGCCGCGGAAGCCGGCGTCGACGACTTCCTCGCCCAGGCAACGCCCGAAGACAAGCTGAAGCTGATCCGCGATGAGCAGGCCAAGGGCAAGCTGGTCGCCATGTGTGGCGACGGCACCAACGATGCGCCGGCCCTTGCCCAGGCCGATGTCGGCGTCGCCATGAACACCGGCACGGTCGCCGCGCGCGAGGCCGGCAACATGGTCGACCTCGACAGCGATCCGACCAAACTCATCGAGATCGTCGAGATCGGCAAGGCGCTGCTGATGACGCGAGGCTCGCTGACGACCTTCTCCATCGCCAACGACGTGGCCAAGTATTTCGCCATCATCCCGGCGATGTTCGCTGCCTTCTACATCGCGCCGGGACAGACGACCGGCCCGTTGCAGGCGCTCAACGTCATGCATCTGGCGACACCGCAGAGCGCCATCCTGTCGGCCATCATCTTCAACGCGCTGATCATCATCGCACTGATCCCGCTGTCGCTGAAAGGCGTCAAATACCGTGCCATCGGCGCCGGCGCGCTGCTCAGCCGCAACCTGCTCGTCTACGGCCTCGGCGGCATCATCGTCCCCTTCGTCGGCATCAAGGCGATCGACATGATCGTCACCTCACTCGGCCTCGCTTAATTCTTTGTTTTAACGCAATTCCGGGCGGAAAACCGTTTCACACTTTTCCTGGAATTGCTCTGAGGAAATATCCCCATGCTCACCCAGATAAGACCCGCGATCGTCATGATCGTCTTCTTCACGGTGCTGACTGGCCTGATCTATCCCTTGGGCATGACCGGCATCGCCCAGGCGCTGTTCCCGCGCCAGGCCAATGGCAGCCTGATCGAGAAGGACGGCAAGGTCATCGGCTCCGAACTGATCGGCCAGGGCTTTGCCAGCGACCGTTATTTCCACGGCCGCCCCTCGGCCGCCGGCGACGGCTACAACGCTGCCGCCTCGAGCGGCAGCAATTTCGGCCCGACCAATCCCAAGCTGATCGACCGTATCAAGGGCGATGCGGAAAAGCTGAAAGCGGAGAATCCGAACCAGCCCGTGCCGATCGACCTGGTGACGACGTCCGGCAGCGGCCTCGATCCTGACATCAGCCCAGAAGCCGCGTACTTCCAGGTCGCAAGGGTGGCCAAGGCCAGGGGGATCGACGAGGCCAGGATCAAGGCGCTGGTCGACGCCCGTGTCGAGGGCAGGGAGCTCGGCTTCATGGGCGAACCGGTGGTCAATGTGCTGGGTCTCAATCTTGCGCTTGACGCCGCGAAATAGTGAATGGCTCGGGCCGGGGATCGACAGTATCCCCGGCTCCATCCATGATCGATAATGATGCCGGACGACAGAAGCAACGACACCAGACCTTCTCCCGACGCACTGCTCGATCATGCCGAGCGGGAAGGGCGCGGCCGTCTGCGGATATTCCTCGGCGCGGCACCGGGCGTCGGCAAGACCTACGAAATGCTGATGTCTGGCCGCGCCAGGCTGGCCGACGGCGTGGACGTGATCATCGGCATCGTCGAGACGCATGGCCGCAAGGAAACGCTGGCCCTGGTCGAGGGTTACGAGGTCATTGCGCGCCGCAAGGTCGACTACAAGGGGCGCATCCTCGACGAGATGGATATCGATGCCATCATAGCTCGGCGCCCGGCGCTGGTTCTCGTCGACGAACTCGCCCACACCAACGCACCCGGCAGCCGTCATCCCAAGCGCTATCTCGACGTCCAGGAAATCCTGACGCAAGGCATCGACGTCTACACGACGCTCAACATCCAGCATGTCGAAAGCCTGAACGACGTCGTCGCCCAGATCACCAAGGTCAGGGTCCGCGAGACGGTTCCCGATTCCATCATCGACCAGGCCGACGATGTCGAGATCATCGATCTCACTCCCGACGACCTGATCAAGCGGCTCGAGGAAGGCAAGGTCTATTTCCCCAACACCGCCCAGCGCGCCATCGAAAACTATTTCTCATCAGGCAATCTGACGGCGCTCAGGGAACTGGCGCTGCGCCGCACCGCGCAGCGCGTCGACGACCAGTTGCTGATCCACATGCAGGCCCATGCTATTCCCGGACCATGGGCTGCCGGGGAAAGGGTCCTCGTCTGCCTCGACACGCGCCCGGGAGGCGCGGCCCGCGTGCGCTATGCACGCAGGCTGGCCGACCGGCTCCGCGCCCCGTGGACGGCGCTGCATGTCGATAGCCCGCGCTTGGCCAGTATGCCCGAGGAGGACAAGGACCGGCTCGCAAACAACCTGCGCCTCGCCCAGCAGCTTGGCGCCGAGGTGACGACCATACCGGGCCAGAATGTGGCGCAGGACATCGTGCGTTATGCGACGGCAAACAACTTCACCCATATCGTGGTCGGCAGGCCGACCCGGTCGCGCTGGCGGGAATTGATCGAAGGTTCGCTCACCTATGATCTCATCCGCAATGCCGGTGACATCAGCGTCCATGTCATTTCGGGAAACGAACGCAGCAGCGAGGCGGCGTCGAGGAGCGTCAAGGCGGCGGACGAACAGTGGCAGTTCGAGATCTGGCCCTATCTCAAGGCCACGGCCTATCTCATGGGCTCGCTCGCCTTCGCCGTCCTTCTCGACCAGTTTCTCGACGTTCGCAATCTGGCGATCATCTTTCTCATCGCGGTGCTGGCATCGGCGGTGACCGGTGGCCTGTGGCCGGCTCTGTATGCCTGTTTCGTCAGCGCCCTTGCCTTCAACTATTTCTTCCTGGAACCGCGCTACACGCTCACCATCCGGGATCCGGAAAGCATTGTTGCGCTTGGCGTGTTCCTGGTTGTCGCCGTCATTGCCAGCAATCTGACGGCTCGCGTGCAGCGCCAGGCGGTCGCCGCCCGCTCACGGGCGCGGGCCACCGAGGACATCTACCTCTTTTCGAAGAAGCTTGCCGGTGCCGGCACGCTCGACGACGTTCTCTGGGCAACCGCTTTCCAGATCGCCTCGATGCTGAAGCTGCGGGTGGTGCTGCTTTTGCCCGAGGACGGAACGATCACCGTCAAGGCCGGCTATCCGCCAGACGACACATTGGCCGAAGCCGACATCGCCGCCGCCCGCTGGGCCTGGGAGCACAACCGTGCCGCGGGTCGCGGCGCCGACACGCTTCCCGGCGCCAAGCGCCTCTATCTTCCCTTGCGAACCGGGCGCACGGCAATTGGCGTCGTTGGCCTCGACAATGACAAGCAAGGACCGCTGCTGACGCCTGAGCAGCAGCGCCTGCTCGATGCGCTGGCCGACCAGGCCGCAGTCGCCATCGAGCGTATTCAACTGGTCGCCGATGTCGACCGCGCCAAGCTCGCGGCCGAGGCGGACAGGCTGCGTTCGGCGCTGCTCACCTCCATCTCGCATGATTTGAAGACGCCGCTCGCCGCCATCATGGGTGCGGCCGGCACGCTGCGGGAATTCGCACCAGCACTTCCCGAACAGGACCGGGCGGAGCTTTTGTCGACCGTGCTCGACGAATCCGAGCGGCTGAACCGCTTCATCGCCAATCTGCTCGACATGACCAAGATCGAGTCCGGCGCGATGGAGCCGAACTTTGCCTTCCACTATGTCGGCGACATCGTCGGCTCCGCCTTGCAGCGGGCCAGGAAAATCATCGGCGAGCACAAGATCGAGACGGACATCCCTAGGGATTTGCCGATGTTGAAGGTCGACCCGGTGCTGTTCGAGCAGGCACTGTTCAATCTCCTCGACAATGCGGCGAAATACGCGCCGGCCGGCTCGACGATCCGCGTGCAAGGCTGGACCGACAATGGCTCGGTCATCCTGCAGATCATGGATGAGGGGCCGGGCATTCCCCCCGGCGATCTGGAACGGATTTTCGACACCTTCTACCGGGTGCGCAAGCGCGATCAGGTCCGTGCCGGCACCGGGCTCGGGCTCTCGATCTGCCGCGGTTTCATCGAGGCGATGGGTGGCATGATCGCGGCTGCAAACCGGACAGATCGTTCGGGCGCGGTCTTCACCATCAAGATGCCGAAGCCGGCAAACCCGCCCAATTTCGACGCCTCGAATACGGACGATGTGGGTGACTTGGCATGACAAACTCGAACGTCAGGATACTGGTCGTCGATGACGAGCCGCCGATCCGCAAGCTGCTTCGCGTCGGGCTCGGCAGCCAGGGCTACGCGATCAGCGAAGCGCCGAACGCCAAAGCGGCGATCGAGCTGATGGAGGCGGACAAGCCAGACCTCGTCCTGCTCGACCTTGGGCTTCCCGGCATGAGCGGCCATGAGCTGTTGCGCAAATGGCGCGACGACGGCCTCGACATTCCGGTGGTCATCCTGTCCAGCCGCACCGACGAGGCCGGCATCGTCCAGGCTCTGGAACTCGGCGCCGACGACTATGTCACCAAGCCGTTCGGCATGAACGAACTGATTGCACGCATCCGTGTGGCGCTGCGGCACAAATTCCAGCAACAGGGCGAGAAACCTGTTTTCCAGACCGGCGACCTGTCCGTCGATCTGGTCAAACGCATTGTCAAGGTCGAGGGTCAGGACGTAAAGCTCTCGCCAAAGGAATACGACATCCTGCGCATCCTCGTGCAGTACGCCGGCAAGGTGCTGACCCACCATTTCCTGTTGAAGCAGGTCTGGGGCGATTCGACCGACGTGCAGTATCTCAGGGTCTATGTCCGGCAGCTCAGGCAGAAGATCGAGAAGACCCCCGACCAGCCGCGCTACATCACCACCGAGACCGGTGTGGGCTATCGTCTGCGCGAGGTCGAGTAAGCGGCCAAGATATGTGCAGGAGGAATTCCGTAATTCCCACTATCTAACTGTTGCAAAAGCGCATTTCTCTTGGCGGGTTGCAATCATACCGCCGAGATAAACGCATATCCATGCCCCTCCTTGACTATTCTGCCGATGCCTGGTCGTCCTAGGTGAGCGCCGGCCAGCCAAGTATGTGTACCAGCTGCGTCCTGGAGCAGCTTGATCCGGCTAGCCCTCGCTATGGACTGGTCAGCGTCGTAGGCCCAAGTAAGCTCGGGACGGGCAAACTGTGCAGCAGGAACGTGGATCAGGTCGCCGCAGAATAAGATATCGTCCTCGCCTGTGCTGAGGAGATAACCCATATGGCCCGGAGCATGCCCGGGTATCGCCACCGCCAGCAAATGATCGTCCAGCCGGCCTCCTGCGCTGATTGGGGCCAGGAGTGGCCGAAAATCCGCCAGTCGTGGCTCTGCGAGGAAATCCTCAACCGCGTCCTCCCCAATCACGATCTTGCTCAAGTTTCTAAATGCCCGCCGCCCGTCAGGGGTAACAAGACCGTTGATGTGGTCGCCATGAGCATGGGTGAGCGCGACCACAGTAATGGATGATGTGTCGACGCCTGCCTCGCACATGGCCTCCTCGAGGTGGCCCATGGTCGGATCCCAGCTTCCCCCCGCTCCACAATCTATCAAGACGCGGTCGCTGCCAACGCGATCGAGTAGGAAGCAGTTGACCGACAGGCGAACGAGCGTGTCTTCCCGCTGAGGCGATACTACCTGCGTACATACTTTGTCTTTCGGATAGATGAGCAATTGGGCCGGCAGGTCGACATATCCGTCGGAGAGCGACCAAACCTTCGATGAACCCGAAGCGCAGGCCATGGTGTTGGCGCTTTGAGACAGAAATTTCACGGGTAACCTGCCAAGCGGAGCGATTCAATTTTCTACTACAGCACTGAAGCCGTTACGTTTTCGAAGTCATCACCTTCTGAACGATCTTCCAGGTCCCGTTGACCTTTAAGCATGACAGGAGGTCCGTGAAGCGACGTGGCGGTACCTGCAATTTCACCTTCAGAAGCGCGAGGTCTCTTTCGACGTCTATTGATAGGATCTCGTCGTCACGCTCCGCGCCCTGTTGTTTTGGCGCTTTCGTGTTGCGCACCACTGCTAACCACGTTGCAATCGGCGTCACGCCGACATCACCGTCGTCGGCGACCTTCGTCACGGAGCTCGAGGGATGAAATATGGATGCAAATTTCTCGGCATCCATTTCATAGGCGGCGTCAAAATAGGTCTGCGCCAGGGTGCGCAAAGCACGAACATCGGTATCCACGGGCCACCTCGTTGTTACGTCCAACTATTCCACCCGTGCCGCAATCCCGCATCGAGCGCCAGGCAAGCCGGCTACGAGCCGACTTTCTGTCGGTCAAACCTAGGACGAAAGCGCTTATGAGACTAGTTATGTTGCACAGCATGCAGTCATGAACGGAATTCATAAATCATGGGAAATGAACTGAATGAACTCGCTACGTTCGCAATCGTCGCTAGTGAGCGAAGTTTTACACGTGCCGCAGCGAAGCTGGGCGTCTCCCAATCCGCCCTGAGCCACACGATCCGCAGACTTGAGCAGCGACTCGAGCTCCAGCTTCTTGCTCGGACTACCAAGAGTGTAGCGCCAACCGCTGCGGGCGCCGCTCTTTTGAAGGACCTGGCTCCGGCGCTTGAGCAAATTACTCGTGCGCTAGACAAGGCCCGAAGCGTTCGCCACCGACCTGTGGGACGCCTTAAAATTGTAATGTCACGGTCGGCTGCGGAGATGGTGTTGTTGCCGAGGCTCGCAGCATTCGCCGAGGCTTACCCTGACGTCGTCCTTGACGTCGTCACTGTCACTGGTCCCGTAGACATCGTCGCGGGCGAGTTCGATGCTGGCATTCAACTCGGCGAGTATATTCAAAAAGATATGATCGCGATGCGCGTCACGCAGGAGTTGCGTTTGGCGGTAGTGGGATCGCCTGGCTATTTTGCGTCACGAAGCATTCCTCGGCAGCCCAAGGATCTAAATGATCATCGATGTCTAAACCTGCGTCTTCCGAGCGGTCCGTATCGGTGGGAGTTCGAGCACGGACGCAAGGCGATCACAATCGGTGTGAATGGCCCGCTGATAATCGACGATACCAACCTAGTGATTCAGGCGGCGCTCACCGGAGCCGGCCTTGGGCTCGCATATGAAGAGCAGGTTGCGGAACATGTTGCTGAGCACCGCCTCATTCGAGTGCTGGAGAACTGGACGCCCTCTATTCCCGGCTTCTTCATGTATTACCCCAGTCGCAAGCATCAGCCTGCTGCACTAACTGCGCTAGTAAACGCCCTGCGATGTTCTTAAGAAGGCGGTACGCGCGGCGCCTCCAATCCAGCCAGCATCTTGAATCGCTGATTTGGGGGTCCCACGGTTCTCTCAAAGCATGAAAACGCTCTAGCCGATCGCTTCCCGCGGCTGACCGAAGGGCGTGGATGCCCGGAAGGCCGCAAGGCAGCCAACAATGCCGATCGGCACGAAGGCAAGAAACAGCCAGGACGCGACATTCGCCGCCGCGTCGTGGTTCAAACCTTGCGAAAAGCCGCTGGCGTTGGCGACGATGCCGGCAAGTGCGGCACCAACCGCATAGCCGATACGCTGCATGGTCGGCACCGCCGCCGAGGCGATGGTCTGCTCGCCCTCCGGCGCGGAGGCGACGATGACGCGCGTCAGGAAGGGCCAGGCCACGCCGAAGCCGCCGCCTTGCAGCAGGGCGCAGATCAGGATCAGCGGAATGGAGCCCAGCGGTATCGTGTAGGCGACGCCGGCTATGCCGGCCGCGATCATCACCGCACCACCAACGCGGCTCAGCCGCTCGCGCCGCGGCGGCGCATGGGCGACGAGGATCGACAGGATCGACCAGGCGATCGATTCGGCGGCGATGATGTAGCCGGTGGTCAGCAGCGGAATGTCGTGCAGGCTGGTCAGCAGCAGCGGCCCGTAGACGCCGAAGGAACAGGTCGCGACCGAAAAGGCGGCGACCATGGTCATGCCGGCGCCGACCGGCGTGCGCCACGAGAACAGCCGTGCCGGGAACAGCCGCGAGCGCGGCTTCAGCGCGTCGATGGTGAAAAACAGCACCAGGCCGACCAGCCCGAGGGCCATCAGCAGCGAGGAACGCAGCAAGGCGATATCGACGCCGGCCGAGGCGATCAGCACCACGGCGACGGCAAGGCAGGCAAGGGCCGCGAACGGGAAGGGCGGCGCCCTGCCTGTGCTTGCCTTGGGCTTCGTCGCTTCCGGCGTGTTCAGCACGATGAAGCTTGCCAGCGCCATGGCGGTACCGCCGAGGGTGAAGATGCCGAAGGCCCAGCGCCATGACAGAAGCTCGGTCATGATCGCGCCGAGCAACGGTCCGCTGAAGGCGGCTACGCCCCAGATCGCCGACATGATGCCGAAAAGCTGCGGCCAGATGGCGCGCGAGAACAGCCGCTCGACCGACACGAAGGCCAGCGACACCAGCGCCCCGCCACCAAGCCCCTCAATCAGCCGGCCAGCAAGGAAGAGTTGCATGGAAGGCGAGGTGGCGCAGATCAGCGCTCCGGCTGCATAAAGCAGCGCTGCGACAACCATGTTGGTGCGCAACGGAACATAGCTCACCAGCCGACCGGCGGCCGCGCCGGCGACGATGGCGCCGAGTTCGTAGATCGCCAGCGACCAGCCGACGAGCTGCACGCCGGCCAGTTCGCCGACCATGGCCGGCATCACCGTTGCCACCATCGTTTCGTTGGTGGCGTGCAGCAGGATGCCGAGGCTGATGAAGCAGAAGCGCGCCAGGTCGCCGCTCGCCCACAATATGCGCCAGTCGACCTTGTTTGTGCTGATTTCGGTCATTTCCACCCCTGCCTTCCATATCTTGAGGCCAGCGCAGGACGCCAGAAGCCAGTCCGGGTTTCCGGCAGGACCATGCGCAGGCAGGAGCGTGTATCGCGCGCCGCATCGAGCGCGCTGCTCCGGTCGGGGCAGGCTTGTAAAACCTCAACCAGGGTTGAGCTCAAGCGAATTTTTTCGGGATGCGGTCCGGTGGCGCGATCAATTCTCGGTGCTGCGCAACTGAAACTGGCTGACGCCGATCGCAAGGTTCATGCCGGTCTGCGTCTGCAGGCTGAGTGGCTGCAAGGTGAAGGCCTGCGAAGAGCCGCCGACCAGCAGATTGGCGCCGGCGCCGACGGCCGCCGTCACCTCGGCGCTGGCGCCGATATAGTCACCGGCCAACGCGCCCGGCGCATAAATGTTCTTCAGCGGCGTCAGCACGATCCACTGCATGACCGTCTGCTTCGTCGTGCCGATATCGAGGCCGTATTTGTTGACCGCGCCGAAATAGGCTTCCGGCGCGAAGCTCTTGTCGGCGGGGTTGAAGGTGCAGCTCAGATCCTTGCTCGAGTCGAAGATGAAGCCGGTGCCGCCGCCGATGGCGCAATCAAGCGTACCGAGTTCTATGCCCTGGTCCTGGGCTCGCGCCGCGCCGGCAAGCACAGTGGCGATCACGGCAGCGGCGATGGCTGTCTTCGGCATGGCGGTCCCCTCAAAAACCAAACGGCGCGGAACCATCCTATCTGGTTCCGCGCCGCGGGGTGAGGGGGGCATGGAGCGCATGGCTCCATGCGTTTACTTGAACGAGTGGATGAGCTGGAGCGAGGTCACGGCCACGGCAAGGTTGACGCCGGTCTGCGCCTGGACGCTGAGCGGCTCCAGCATGAAGGCGCTGTCCAGTCCGCCGACCAGCAGATTGGCGCCGCCGCCGGTCACCACGCTCGCCTCGGCGTTGACGCCGTAATAGCTGCCGGCGAGGTCGCCCGCGTCACGATCACGCGTTGCCGCCAGCACGGCCCAGACGAGCTGGCCCTGATGCGTCTTGCCGACATCGAGGCCGATCTTGGAGATCACGCCGGTGTAAACCTCGGACGGTCCCTGATGATGGGGGCGGAAGACGCAGGACACGCCCTTGTTGGAGGCGACGATGTAGGCGGTGCCGCCGTCGATGGTGCAGTCTAGCGTGCCGAGTTGCAGCTTGCCGGCGCTGGCCGGGGCGACGGCAAACGCCGTCATGGCGAGGACTGCGGCGCAGGCGAGTTTCTTGATCATGGGAGGTCCTTTCGCAAATAACTTTTTGATAACGGATTGGGTGGGCAGACCGTTCCGCTGAAAACTTGGCGCGAACAAGGCACGGGTCAATCCCTGGCTGCCGGGGTTAACGCACGGTTGCCGGAGTGCGTCTTTTCGGACACGCAAAGGGACGCCGCAGCACCTGGATGCCACGCAGATTGTGTGGGAATGCTTGCCGAAATCGATTAGCTGACGCGGGCGAGGCCATCCTTGGCCGGCTGGTAGGTCGGGTCGAGGCGAACGGCTTCCTTATAGGATTTCGCGGCCTTCGCCTTGTCGCCGCGCCGCTCATAGATCAGCGCCTGGTTGGACCAGGCCTCGGCATTCTTGCCGTCGAGCTTGATCGCCATGTTGAAGTCGGAGAAGGCGTTGTCTTCGTCGTTGGTCGCCAGATAGGAGAGACCACGGCCATTGTAGGGCTCGGCGGCGTCCGGCGCCAGCGAGATGGCGGTCGAGAAGTCTTCGATGGCGAACTTGTGCTGGCCCTGGCTCTGATAGATCAGGCCACGATTGTGGTAGGCACGCGCGTCGGTCGTGTCGAGCTGGATCGCCTTCTGGAAGTCGTTGAAAGCGTCCTGGGTGCGACCTGCCTTGCGGTAGAGATTGCCACGGCCGATATAGGCGGCGTCATAATTTGAATTGATCTGGATCGAGCGGTTGTAGTCCGCGAGCGCGGCTTCCTGGTTGCCGAGGAAGCGCTGGATGAGCGCGCGGTTCGAATAGGCCTGGTAGAAATTCGGATTGAGCTGGATGGCCTGGTTGAAATCCTTGAGCGCCGCCTGGTACTGGCCGCCGCGGCCATAGGCCGAGCCACGCACGTTGTAGGCTTCAGGATCCTGGGGATTTCGCTGGATAACTGCCGACAGCGACGAGATGTTCTCGCTCGACCCCTGCGCCTTGTCGATGTTGTTGAATTCGCCGGTCGGGCCTGACGTCTGGCAGCCGGCAAGCGCCAGTCCGGAGAGTAGGGCCACTGTCAGGGCGAAACCACGCAATGCGGTCCCGCGCTCCACGCTTGTTGCGTTCATGTCTGCCCTGTCCTCACTTCAAGCCGCGTCGCTCTGGTCCGGTTCCCCCCCTCCGGGCCGGGTCACAACCAAAACAAAAAGGTGGCGGCGATTCCGCATCGCGCCACCTCTGATATCCTTCGAAAAGGACGAAAAATTGGCGTTAGAACCGCGGCGGACGCGGAGCGCCACCTGCACCACCGGCGGCGCCAGCAGCAACCGGGCGCGGCGTCATCGGCAGCAGGCCTTCGCGCTGGGCGCGCTTGCGGGCCAGCTTGCGGGCGCGGCGGACGGCTTCAGCCTTTTCACGGGCGCGCTTCTCGGACGGCTTCTCGTAGTGACCGCGCATCTTCATTTCGCGGAAAATGCCTTCGCGCTGCATCTTCTTCTTGAGAGCGCGAAGCGCCTGATCAACGTTATTGTCGCGGACGAGTACCTGCACGGGCAATCCTGTCTTTCGGGTTTGATATCAACAGGCAAGTGGCCATAGCCACTAGCCTCCGCGGCGGTTTACACCACGAATTCGGGCGGCTGATAGCAGAATCATGCCGCGCTGTCCACAGTCGAAATGAACTTCGAGCGCTAAACCGCAGCCGGTTTGCCAGAGATCAAGATAAGGGGTCGACTACGCCGTCGCCAGGTGAAGCCGCTCGAAATCCTCGAAGAATTCACCGTAGTCGCAGGTGATCTCCTCGCCCTCGGCGATGTCGCGGGTCGCAGTGGCCCCGCCATACTGCGAAAAGTCCGTGTTCGGGTTGCCGGAATGGTTCATGAAGCGCCCATTGTCGACTTCATAGACCATGAAACCCGGCCGGTCTGGGCTCGGATAGGCATAGCGGTCCAGCAATTCCCTGAGATGCGAGGGTGCCGCCTCGTATTTATCCATCGGGATCAGCCGGTCGAAATCGGGATCGAGCCGCCAGATCGACGCGCCTCTCCTGATCGGCTCGGCGGCGAACACGCCGACACCTTCGATTGCGCTCGCAGCCACATAGGTTCTGATCAGCATCATGGTTGCAGGACCGGTTTTGACAAGAAGACCGTTTCGACAGGAAACGGCATCGCCAAATCGCGCAGAAAAAGCAAGACCGGCCGCCCGCGTTGCGGCTATGAACATGCGTCTTGGCCGCGAAAACCCGTCACGTCCGGTTGATCGACACGCCGCCGTCGGCCAGCAGTGCCGTTCCGGTGGTGAAGCTCGAGGCGTCGGAGGCGAGGTAGAGCGCCGAACGGGCGATCTCCTCGGGCACCGCGACACGCTTCAGCGCATGCAGCCCCTCCACGAATGCCCGCGATTCCGGAGTCTTGAAGGTCGCTGCCGGCGTGTCGGTACCGCCGGGCAGCAGCGCGTTGACCCGCACGCCTTTTGGGCCGTATTCGGCGGCCAGCACCTGCGTCAGCCCGATGAGCCCGGCCTTGCTCGCGGCATAGCTGGTCATGCCAGGCATGCCCACGGTGTGGCCGACGAAGGTGGAGGTGAAGATCAGTGAACCGCCGCCGCGATCGATCATCGCCGGCACCTGGTATTTCGCACCGAGAAAGGCGCTCGTGAGGTTGGTGTCGAGCGTCTCGCGCCAGCCCTCCAGCGGCAGGTCCGAAATCGGTCCCATCTGGCCAACAGCACCGGCATTGTTGAAGGCGATGTCGAGCCCACCGAACTTTTCGACCGCCAGGTCGACAAGGGCCTTTGCATAGGCTTCGTCGCGGACATCGCCGGCAAGGGCGATTGCCGCGCCATCGGCGTCCGCGATCTCGGCGACAAGTGCATCAAGCTCGGCCTGCCGGCGGGCGGCGACGATGACCTTGGCGCCTTCCTCGGCGAAGAGTTTTGCCGTGGCGCGGCCGATGCCGGAACTGGCGCCGGTGACGATGGCGATCTTGTTGGTGAGTGCGAACATTTTCTGCATCCTTTGCTTCGCGCCAGCTCTGCCGGCAATTGGATGCTTGGTCGCAAATGGGGCGGGTCGGAGCCACCCGATACCTGCGAAGGCCGCGTCGTTCGAACTATTGCCTCAGCAGCCAACCGAGCCGATCGAGCGAAAATGCGTAGCTGATGGCGATGAGCAGGGCGACGATGGTGCCCGTTGTCGTGTAGCCGGCGACATAGAATCCCGCAGCACCGCCGAACAGGATGACCAGTTCGAGCACCAGCCGCACCGCGCCGGGCACAGGCACCGGTGCGCGGCCCGACAGGCTTGGGTCGTTGAGCACCGCGAAGGTCCCCCACAGCACAGCCGCGATGAACGGCAAGGCCAGTGCAGGGACCCAGCGCCACCATCCGTCGGACAAGCTCCAACCTGCAATGCCGACGCCAAGCAAGGCGGCAAGCTCCAGCAGGAAGCGCAACGTCAAGTTCCACCAGGCATTGCCCATGATCGTCCTCTGGATTTCCGTCACAGACAATCTGACTGAAGGCTCTCATAGGAGCCAGAGTGCATGCGTCTTTTTCACTACGGCGCAAAACGGCAAGCGCCGTCGCAAACAGCGCAAGGGTGGAAGCGCTGTTTCGCTAGTGATACACCTCGCGCGCCGGGATCGAATGAACGCCCGGCCGCTATTCGCGAGACCTTTTGGCGAGAGGCTGGGACGTTGAAGAAATATTCGGTATTCGCCATCGCCCGCGAGGCCATGCGCGGCCACAAGGGCTGGGAGGAGCAGTGGTCCTCGCCTGAGCCCAAGAAGGAATACGACGTCATCATCGTCGGGGCCGGCGGCCATGGCCTGGCCACAGCCTACTATCTCGCCACGGTGCACGGCATCACCAATGTCGCGGTGCTGGAAAAGGGCTGGCTCGGTGGCGGCAACACCGGCCGCAACACCACCATCATCCGCTCCAACTATCTCTATGACGAGAGCGCCGGCATCTACGACCACGCGCTGAAGCTGTGGGATGGGCTGAGCCAGGAGCTCAACTACAACGTCATGTATTCGGCGCGCGGCGTCATGATGCTCGCGCACAATGTTCACGATATCCAGGTGCTGAAGCGCCACGTGCACGCCAACCGGCTGAACGGCATCGACAATGAATGGCTGACGCCGGAGCAGGCGAAGGAATTCTGCCCGCCGCTCAACACCTCCAAGGACGCGCGCTATCCGGTCGTCGGCGCTGCCTTGCAGCGGCGCGGCGGTACGGCGCGCCACGATGCGGTCGCCTGGGGCTATGCGCGCGGCGCTTCGGCGCGCGGCGTCCACATCATCCAGAACTGCGAAGTCACCGGCGTCAAGCGGGCCGCCAATGGCGCGGTCATGGGCGTCGACACGACGCGCGGCTTCATCGGCGCCAAGAAGGTCGGCGTCGTTGCCGCCGGCCATTCCTCGGTCATCATGAACATGGCCGGCGTGCGCATGCCGCTGGAGAGCTATCCGTTGCAGGCGCTGGTGTCGGAGCCGGTCAAGCCGGTGGTGCCTTGCGTGGTGATGTCGAACACGGTGCACGCCTATATCTCGCAATCCGACAAGGGCGAACTGGTGATCGGCGCCGGCACCGACCAGTATGTTTCCTATTCGCAGACCGGCGGCCTGCACATATTGCAGCATACGCTGGACGCCATCTGCGAGATGTTCCCGATCTTCACGCGCATGAAGATGCTGCGCTCGTGGGGCGGCATCGTCGATGTGACGCCGGACCGCTCGCCGATCCTGGCCAAGACGCCGGTGCCCGGCCTCTACGTCAATTGCGGCTGGGGCACGGGTGGCTTCAAGGCAACGCCGGGCTCGGGCCATGTCTTTGCCCACACCATCGCCAGGGACGATCCGCACCCGATCAACGCGCCCTTCACCATCGAGCGCTTCCGCACCGGCCGCCTCATCGACGAGGCGGCAGCGGCGGCGGTGGCGCACTGATGATGGCGCAGATGGCTGTCGCGATGCCGCTGATGCTGGCGGGGGAACAAGTGCTGGCGGGAGAACGGGGCATGTTCCATTTTCCGTCGGCGGACGAAGTGCGCACGCAGCCGATCAGCCGTGCCGGGAACGAGGCCAACTGGCCGTTTTCCGTCGACGAGGGCATGCTGGCCTGCGTCTGGAGCGGCGGCCAGAAGGTGGTGATGTTCTTCGAGGGACGACCCGAAGGGCTCGACGAGGACGAGACGTTCACGCCACGCCAGGTGATCGTCACCACCGATCCGATGCAACTGACCCTCGGCAACATGGCGTCTCGCGATCTGTTTCGTCCCGCCGCAAGCGTGGAGGAGCGCATCCGGCTCGTCGCGCCGTTCGCGACGTTGGGACAGAAGCTTTGCGATCAACCGGCGGGCGCCCGCGTCGGCCACGGCGAATTGTAGGAACCACGACAATGCTTCTCATCCGCTGCCCCTATTGCGAGGAAGAGCGCCCGGAACTCGAGTTCCGCAATGCCGGCGAGGCGCATATCGCGCGCTCGGCCAACATGGCCGGCGAGAGCGATGACGATTTCGAAAAGTTCTTCTTCATTCGCTCGAACCCCAAGGGCATCATCTATGAGCGCTGGCGGCACATGCATGGCTGCGCGCGCTTCTTCAACGCCGTACGCGACACCGTCACCGACAAGTTCGTCATGACCTACAAGGCCGGCGAGCCGAAACCGTCCAAGCTGCCCAAAAACTCCAACGAAGTGGTTGCCAAATGAGCGGCGCGTACCGCATTCCCGGAGCCGGCCGCTTCAAGCAGGCCAAGACCGCGCGCTTCAGCTTCGACGGTCAGTCCTATGCCGGCATCGAGGGCGACACGCTGGCCTCGGCGCTGCTCGCCAATGGCGTCCATCTTGTCGGCCGCTCGTTCAAGTACCATCGTCCGCGCGGCATCCTGTCGGCGGGCGCCGAGGAACCGAACGCGCTGGTCGAGATCAGGCGCGACGCGGCACGCAGGACGCCGAACGTGCGGGCCACGGTGCAGGAGCTGTATGACGGGCTTGACGCACAGTCGCAGAACCGCTGGCCGTCGCTGTCCTTCGACGTCGGCGCGGTCAACGACATTGCTTCGCCGCTGTTTTCGGCCGGCTTTTACTACAAGACGTTCATGTGGCCGAAGGCTGCATGGAAGAGCCTGTACGAGCCCAAGATCCGCGCCGCGGCTGGCCTTGGCGTTTCCCCGGACCAGCCGGATCCCGACCATTATTCGTCGCGCTATGCGCATTGCGACGTGCTGGTGCTGGGCGGCGGTGCTGCCGGCATCGCGGCGGCGCTTGCCGCAGCCGAGACCGGCGTGCGCGTCATCCTTGCCGACGAACAGGCCGAGTTCGGCGGCAGCCTGCGGTTCGAGAGCGGTGCGAAAATCGACGGCCAGGACGGCTTTGCCTGGGCTCAAGGTGCGGTGGCGAAGCTCGCCGCCATGGACAATCTCCGCGTGCTCTCGCGCACGACGGCGTTCGGCTATTACGCGCAGAATTTCGTCGGGCTGGTCGAACGTGTCAGCGAGCATCTGAAGGCGCCCGGCCACGATCTGGCGCGCGAGCGGCTGTGGCAAGTCAGGGCCAAGCGCGTGGTGCTGGCCTCCGGCGCCATCGAGCGCCACATGGTGTTCGCCGACAATGACCGGCCGGGCATTATGCTGGCAGGTGCGGCGCGCACCTATCTCAACCACTATGGCGTCGCGGTCGGCAAAAATGTCGGCGTCTACACCGCCAATGATTCCGCCTATGCAGCGGCAATTGACCTCAAGAAGGCCGGCGTCAACGTGGCGGCGATCGTCGATTTGCGCGACAACCCGACCGGGCCGGTGATCGACGAGGCGAGGGCACTCGGCATCGAGGTCAATTTCGGCCGTGCCGTTATCCGCGCCGGCGGCAAGCTCAGGGTGTCGTCGATGACCGTGCAGCCGAAGAATGGCGGCGGCGAACGCACCATCCCGGTCGATGCGATCCTGATGTCGGCCGGCTGGACGCCGTCGGTGCATCTGTTCTCGCAGTCGCGCGGCAAGGTTGCCTTCAACGACGAGACCAAGCGCTTCGTGCCGGGCACCTATGCACAGGACTGCGTCTCGGTCGGCGCCTGCAACGGCACCGATGGGCTGTCGGCAACAATCGACGAGGCCTATGCGGCGGGCGCTAAGGCGGCCAAGGATGCGCGTGCCAAAACCGCCAAGGGTACGAAGCCGAAGGTCGACGCCTCGGAGAGCTGGTCGCGCGGCATGCTGGGTGCGGCGCCCGGAGCCGGGCCGGACACGACGGTGAAGGCGTTCGTCGACTTCCAGAACGACGTCACCGCCAAGGACATCCGCCAGGCGGTGCACGAGGGCATGCGCTCGATCGAACACGTCAAGCGCTTCACCACCAACGGCATGGCGACCGACCAGGGCAAGACCTCCAACATGCACGGCCTGGCGATTGCCGCCGAGACACTGGGCAAGCCTATCCCGGAAGTCGGCCTGACCACGTTCCGGGCGCCCTATACGCCGGTGACCTTCGGCGCAATCGTCAGCCATGCGCGCGGTCCGCTGTTCGACCCGACGCGCAAGACCGCGATCCATCCCTGGGCCGAGGCGCAAGGTGCCGTGTTCGAGGATGTCGGTCAGTGGAAACGCGCCTGGTATTTCCCCAAGGGGGGCGAGGACATGCACGCCGCGGTCGACCGCGAATGCGTCGCGGTGCGCAAGACGGCCGGCCTGTTCGATGCCTCGACGCTGGGCAAGATCGAAGTGGTCGGTCCGGATGCGGCGAAGTTCATGGAACTGCTCTACACCAACCCGTGGGAGAAGCTGGAGCCCGGCCGCTGCCGCTATGGCATCATGCTGCGCGAAGACGGCTTCATCTATGATGACGGCGTCGTCGGCAGGCTTGCGCCGGACCGTTTCCACGTGACGACGACGACCGGCGGCGCGCCGCGCGTCATGAACCACATGGAGGACTATCTCCAGACCGAGTTCGCGCATCTCAATGTCTGGCTGACCTCGATCACCGAGCAATGGGCCGTCATCGCGGTGCAGGGACCGAAATCCCGCGACATCATCGCTCCGCTGGTCGAAGGCATTGACATGTCCGACGAAGGGCTGCCGCATATGTCGGTGCGCGAAGGCAAGATCTGCGGCGTGCCGACCAGGCTGTTCCGCATGTCGTTCACCGGCGAGCGCGGCTTCGAGGTCAACGTGCCGGCCGACTATGGCCAGGCGGTCTGGGAAGCGCTGTGGGCGGAAGGCCAGAAGCACGGCGCTGCCGCCTACGGCACCGAAGCGATGCACGTGCTGCGCGCCGAGAAGGGCTACATCATCGTCGGCCAGGACATCGACGGCACGGTGACACCGAACGACGCCGGTCTCGACTGGGCGGTCGGCAAGAAGAAGCCGGACTTCGTCGGCATCCGCGGCTTGACGCGGCCTGATCTGGTCGCCAAGGGCCGCAAGCAACTGGTCGGCCTGAAGACCAAGGACCCCAAACTGGTGCTGGAAGAGGGCGCGCAGATCGTCGAAGACCCGAAGCAGGCGATCCCGATGAAGATGATCGGCCATGTCACGTCGAGCTATTGGTCGGAAAACTGCGGCCGCTCGATCGCACTGGCGCTTGTCGCCGGTGGCCGCGATCGCATGGGCGACACGCTCTATGTGCCGATGCCGAACGGGGTGATCGAAGTGGAGGTTACCGGCATGGTGTTCTTCGACGAGACGGGAGGGCGCCTCAATGGCTAAGGCTGCTGCAAGAAAGACGGCACCGGCTGCATCGCCTTCGGTAGAACGCCGTCCGGCGCTGGCCGGACGCAGCACGGCCTCGACCGGCGTCAAGGTCGAGTTGCTGCCGCCGGCCGAGCGCATTTCATTGCGTGCACCGGAGGCCTCGCTTGCAGCGCTTTCCAAGGCGCTCGGCGTGACCCTGCCGAAAACGCCGAAGACGTCCGCTTCGAAGGGCGGACGCACCGCCTTGTGGCTCGGCCCCGACGAATGGCTGGTTCTCGATGAGGCCGGCAAGGATCCACTGGCCGATTGTGCCGGGGTTACCGCCTTGCACTCGGCGGTCGGTATCTCGCATCGCAACATCGCCATCGCCGTGACGGGAGCCGGGGCAGCGGCGACGATCAATGCCGGCTGTCCGCAGGACCTGTCGCTCGATGGCTTCCCGGTCGGAGCGGCGTCGCGCACCATCCTGGGCAAGACCGAGATCGTGCTGTTGCGCAATGCGCCGGATGCCTTCCGGGTTGAATGCTGGCGTTCGTTCTCGGACTATGTCTTTACTTTTCTGTCCGAGGGATCGCGCGACGCAGCGGTCTGAACCCGGAACGTTTGCAGGGCAGGCTCGTTCTGCATCCTCACGCCGAGGGAGAATGCCGATGCCGTCTAATTCCGCGCCGAAGTCGCCGGTCAAAAAGACGTCGGCCGTCCGTTCGCTCGAACAGGAGCGGCACGAAGCGCCGAGCGCCGAAGAGGAACTTGAGGAAGGCCTCGAAGACACGTTCCCGGCCAGCGATCCAGTGTCGATTACCGGATCGTCCATCTCGGGCGCTCCGGCGACGCCGGGCCAGGCCAAGACCGTGCCCGGGCGCAAGAAGCGCAAGGCGTAGTTTTCCATCGGGCCAGGCGGCATCGGACCTTCTCAATCCCATTGGACATGCTATTTAAAGCGCTTTGGGAGATGAAAATGCCGACAAAAGCGATCGTTTGGGGCGAGAATGTCCACGAACAGACCAATGCCGCCGTGCGCGACCTCTATCCCCTGGGCATGCATGGCACCATTGCCGCGGCGCTTAACCAGGACAAGGGCATCGAGGCGACCACCGCCACCTTGCAGGAACCCGAGCACGGCTTGAGCGAAAAGCGCCTGGCCGTCACCGATGTGCTTTTGTGGTGGGGCCACGCGGCGCATGGCGAGGTCAAGGACGAGATCGTCGAGCGCGTGCAGAAAAGGGTATGGGAGGGCATGGGACTGATCGTGCTCCATTCCGGCCATTACTCGAAGATCTTCAAGCGGCTGATGGGCACGCCCTGCTCGCTGAAATGGCGCGAGGCGGGCGAGCGCGAGCGCGTCTGGGCGATCAACCGCGGCCACCCGATCGCGCAAGGCATAGGCGAGTGCCTGGAGATCGGCGAGACCGAAATGTATGGCGAGCCCTTCGCCGTGCCGGAGCCGCTCGAGACGGTGTTCGTCTCCTGGTACGAGGGCGGCGAGGTGTTCCGGTCCGGGCTGACTTATCAGCGCGGCGCCGGCAGGATCTTCTACTTCTCGCCCGGTCACGAGACCTATCCGATCTATCACAATGAGGGCGTGCAGCAGGTGCTGCGCAACGCCGTGCGCTGGGCGCACAACCCGGCGCCGGCCTGGTCCGGCATCACCAATGCACCAAACGTGCCGACGGATGCGGCGAAGGAGAAGATCGTCCAGAAAGGCTTGCGCCTGCATGCCGACGGCGACAAGGGCCTGAGTTAAGAGGCCTGGGTTGATTGCGGCGTGAGGTGATTGGGGGCCTGAACCGATGCATCGAATTCTCCTGCTCGGCACCGGCGGCATCGCCGGGCATCATGTCGAGGAGTTTGCCGGGATTGCCGGCTGCAGCATCGTCGCCTGCGTTGATCAGGTGCCCGGCCGCGCGGCCGCGTTCGCCGCCGCCAGCAAGATCGGCGATTTCTTCGAGAGCCTGGAAGCGGCGATCGCCTGGGGCCAGTTCGATGCCGCCATCAACGCGACGCCGGATGGTGCGCATATGGCGACGACGCTTGCGCTGCTTGCCGAGGGAAAGCATGTGTTTTGCGAAAAGCCGCTGGCACCGAACCACGCCGATGCGCTGGCAATGACCGAAGCGGCCGAGGCAGCCGGGGTGGTCAACATGGTCAACCTGACCTATCGCAACTCACCGGCGATCCAGGAAGCACGGCGCATGGTGCAGGCCGGCGAGATCGGCGAGTTGCGCCATGTCGAGGCGAACTACCGGCAAAGCTGGCTGGTCAGCAAATCATGGGGCGACTGGCGGGTCGAGGACAAGTGGCTGTGGCGCCTGTCGAGCCGGCATGGCTCGACCGGCGTGCTCGGCGATGTCGGCATTCATATCCTGGATTTCGCCACCTATGGCGCCGACCAGGATATCGTCAGCCTGCATGCCGATCTGGTGACGTTTCCGAAGGCCGAGGGTGAGCGTATCGGCGACTATGTGCTGGATGCCAATGACAGCGTCGCAATGACGGCGCGGCTCAGCTCCGGTGCGCTCGCCACGATCGTGGCGAGCCGCTACATGACCGGCCACACCAACGATTTGTCGCTGGCCCTGCACGGCACCAAGGGCGCCATCAAGGTCGAGACAGACGGCAAGCTATCGAACCTGTCCGCCTGCCTGGGCGGGGATGTCGATCTTCAACGCTGGCAAAAGCTGGCACTGCCCGAAGTCAAACGCAACGCCCGGCGCTTTGCCGACGCGCTGGATGCTGGCCGGAACGGTGACCCGTCCTTCCGGCGCGCCGCCGACATGCAGAAGCTGATCGACGCGGCCTTCGAGAGTTCAGCAGCCAAACGGCCGACCTCGGTCGGCTGAAGCTGGCCGGCTTGTGCCGGCCAGGCGTGATTTCTGCGGAAATCAGAATGCGCTCGGCACGATCCAGGGATTGATGCTGATGCCGAGGCGCGGGCCCTTGCCTTCAGCGGTGTTTTCCGTGGAGCCCTTCTTCTCGACCGACCCGGTCGAAGCGCAATCGAGCTTCACGTTGCTCTTCGTGTCGATGCAGGTCGCAGCGGACGCATGCTTAACCAGGTGGGTGGTGTTGGCGGCGAAGGCCGAGCCCGAAAGTGCCAGCGCGGCGGCGAGGGTGAGGAGCGTCTTTTTCATAGTCAGTCTCCGTTTTCGACGGGTGAATTTTTCTCGTACACGTACGATACGTTGTACAGATACGTCCATCGATCGCGAAGTTCAAGTGGAAACCGTACGTGTACGTAAATTTTTTGTTAACCAAGAAATTCAGCCAGTTTGGCTGGGCGGAGAGAAATATGGAAACGAAAGGAACTGGCTTTAGCAGTTGACCGGTGTCTCGGTCAGCGGCGGCACATTTTGCGTGCTGAGCGTGGCAAGCGTGAAATCGCACATCCGCTTTACGAAGGCCTGCGGATCGCCGAAGGGGTAGAACGGAAAGGTGATGAGCAGCGAGATCGTGCCGTGGCCGACCGCCCACAGCATTGTGGCAATAGCGCGCGGATCGCCCTGCAATTTGCCGGCGGCGACGCAGGCCTCGACCCTGCTGATCAGCGCCTTCATGGCCGGGTTGCCCTCTTCCATGTCCTCGTAGCTCCTGCCTTCCGGCAGCTTGGTCTTCTCGGTCATGAACACGGTGCGGTATTCGTTCGGATTGCCGAGCCCGAAGGCCGCATATTCGGTCATGACCGCCTGCAACGCCTCGATAGGATCGTCGGACGAATGCTCCTCGATGCGGCGGGCAAGCGTCTCGAACGCATCCTCGGCGAGTGCGAACAGGATGTCCTGCTTGTCGGCGAAGTAGGAGTAGACCGACATCGGAGCATAGCCGACCCGCTTGGCCAGCTTGCGAATGGTCAGGCCTTCATAGCCTTCCTCCTGGACGAGTTTGTGCGCGGCCTCGACCAGTTCGGAGCGCAGTTCGGCCTTTTGTTTCTCGCGGCGTGTCTGGACGCTCGGCGGCAAGATCTGGTGCCTTTGGTTGGGTTGGTGCCTGGCTAAATTATATACGCTGTACGGAAAGGGACAAGAGCGCGACAGGTTCCCAAGCGGCAAGCATCAGATTGCGCTGACGCCCGTCATCACGCCTCCTTGTCGACCAGTTTCGTGGCGAGATGCGAAAGCAGTTTCACTGCCTCGCCGTAGGTTTTCGCTTTTTCCGGATTGGAGGCGTTGCCGTCCAGCGCCCGCTTGAAGACTCCCTGGCAAATTGCAGCCAGCCGGAAGAAGGAGAAGGCGAGGAAGAACGTCCAGTTGCCGATGCTGCTGAGTCCGCGCCGCCGGCAGTAGCTGGCGACATAGTCTTCTTCGGAAGGCAGGCCGATCGCGGACCGGTCGACACCGCCCAAGCCGCGAAAACCCGATGCGTGCGGCAGCCGCCATTGCATGCACTGATAGGCGATATCGGCGAAGGGGTGGCCTGATGTCGACAGTTCCCAGTCGAGCACCGCCAGAATCTTTGGCCGGTCCGGCGCGAAAATCAGATTGTCCAGCCGGTAGTCGCCATGCACCAGCGAGACGCGGCCGTCATCTTCCGGCATGTGTGTCTCCAGCCAGGCAATCAGCCGGTCCATATCGGCCACCGTGCCGGTCTCCGAGGCGCGGTACTGGTTGGTCCAGCGCGCCAGCTGGCGCTCGAAATAATTGCCCGGCCGGCCGAAATCGCTCAGGCCCACGGCCCCGACGTCGACATCGTGCAGCGTAGCGAGGGTGTCGTTCATGGCATCGTAGATGGCGGCGCGTTCATCGTTGTCGCCTGCCTCCGGCAACGCCGGATCCCAGAAGATGCGGCCGTCGAGGAAATCCATCACATAGAACATGCGGCCGATCGGCGAGTCCTCCGCCGACAGATGCAGCATGTCAGGCACTGGCACGGCAGTGCCGGCAAGCGCGCTCATCACCGTGAATTCGCGGTCGACCTGATGCGCCGATTTCAGCAATTGGCCCGGCGGCTTGGCGCGCAGCACGTAACGGCCGCTTGCCGCCGTCAGCAGATAGGTCGGGTTCGATTGGCCGGATTTGAACTTTTCGATTGCAGCAAGCCCGGAAAAGCCCGGTATGTTCGCCTCGAGGTAAGGCGCAAGCGCGGCCTGGTCGAGGACGTTCGGATCTTTCATACCGTCTCGGGCTGGCGTTCGATCAGGGTCAGCGTCAGCCAGCGGGCGGTCAGCGCCGGTTTCTTCGAGCCTTCGATCTCGATCGTCACGTCATGCGCCGTCTGCACCCAGCCCGACGGCCTGACCTTGACGTCGGCCAGCACGAAACGGGTGCGGATGCGCGCGCCGGTCTTCACCGGCGCCAGGAAGCGCAGCGAATCGAAGCCGTGGTTGACGCCCATCTTGCTGTTTTCCAGCGGCGGCATGGTCTCAAAGGTCATCGCCGACAACAGCGACAGCGACAGGAAGCCGTGTGCGATAGTGCCGCCAAACGGCGTTTCGCGCGTGGCCCGCTCCGGGTCGCAGTGGATGAACTGATGATCGTCGGTGGCGTCGGCGAACTGGTCGATCATACGCTGTGTCACCACTCGCCACGGCGACACGCCAACCTCCTTGCCGATATTGGCCAGAAGCACATCGAGACTGATCGGTTCCACGCTCATGTCCTCCAGTTCACCTCCGGCTTCTATGGCCGGAAAATGTCATTCCTTGAACAGCGTCAGCCCATGCTGCACCGACTGCCCGCCGTCGATCGGCAGGATGGCGCCGGTGACATAGCTGCCTGCACGGCTGCACAAATAGAGCGTTGCGCCGGCAATGTCATCCGGTGCGCCGATACGGCCGATCGGAACATGGTTGCCGACATGTCTGGCCTGTTCATCCGTGCCGGTGGCAAACGCCGTCATCCGGCTCTGGAAGGGGCCGGGGGCGAAAGCGTTGACGGTGATGCGGCGGGCGGCGAACTCGAGCGCCAGTGTGCGCGTCAGATGATGAACCGCGGCCTTGGAGGCAGTGTAGGAATAGGCGTCGTCGGCCAGCGGCTGCGTGCCCATCACCGAACCGAGGTTGATCACCCTGGCCGGATCGGCGTCGCTGGCGGCGGCATCGAGCAGCGGCAGCAATTCGCGGGTCAGATGGAAGACCGCGGTGACGTTGACGCCGAGCACTTTCGCCCAGGCCGAATAGGGGAAGCTTTCCAGCGGTGCGCCCCAGGAGACGCCGGCGTTGTTGACCAGGATGTTCAGCCTGTCTGTCCGCGCCTTGACCTCGGCGACGAGTGCGGCAATGCCGGCTTCGCTGGAGACATCGCCGGCAAAGCCTTCCGCCCGGCCCGGTGCACCAAGCTCGTTCAACTCAGCAGCGACCTTGACGCAATCCTCGCCCTTGCGCGATGCGATCATCACGCTGGCGCCGGCCCTGACCAGCGCGGTCGCCGCCATGCGGCCGATGCCGGTCGCGGCACCCGTCACCAGCGCGGTCTTGCCGGCCACCGAAAACAGCTCGTCCAGATAGCTCATCACAATCCTCCGCGCTCGGCATGCGGGCAAACAGTTCGCGTTGACAAGGCTATCCGAAGTACGGTCATCCTTGCCACTGACAAAATGCCTGGCATGCATGAAGGGTTAGCGACCGATGACGGACATGAATCTCGGCATGACCGAGCGGCTGAAGCCGATCCACGCGCGCGTCGCGGCCATGGTGCGCGACGAGATCATGCCGCTCGACAGGGAATTCCTCGGCGAGGTGGGCAAGGAAGGCGACCGCTGGGTCTATACGGCGCGCCAGAGCGAGATCCTCGAAGGGCTGAAGAAGACCGCAAGAGAGCGCGGCCTGTGGAACTTCTGGCTGACCGGCTCGGAACGCGGCTACTGCCTTTCCACCGTCGAATACGCCTATCTGGCCGAGGAGATGGGCAAGGCGCATCTCGGCGCGGAAACCTTCAACTGCTCGGCGCCGGACACCGGCAATATGGAGGTGCTGGAACGCTACGGCTCGGCCGATCACAAGAAGGCGTGGCTGGAGCCGCTGCTCGAGGGCAAGATCCGCTCGGCTTATCTCATGACCGAGCCGGATGTCGCCTCGTCCGACGCCACCAACATCGCCATGCGCTGCGATCGGCAAGGCGACGACTATGTGCTCAACGGCGAGAAATGGTGGGCCTCGGGCGCCGGCGATCCGCGCTGCGCCATCTACATCGTCATGGTCCGGACCGGTGGCGATGACGAGCCGCAGCACCGCCGCCATTCGATGATCCTGGTACCATCGGGCACAAAAGGCGTGACCAAGGTCCGCGCCATGCAGGTCTATGGCGACGACGACGCGCCGCATGGCCATATGCACCTTCGCTTCGACAATGTGCGGATACCGGCATCGAACCTGATCCTCGGCGAGGGCAGGGGTTTCGAGATCGCGCAGGGGCGGCTCGGTCCCGGCCGCATCCACCACTGCATGCGCGCCATCGGCCAGGCCGAGATGGCGCTGGAAATGCTGTGCCAGCGTTCCGTGCGCCGCGAGGCCTTCGGCCAGCCCTTGGCAAAGCTAGGTGCCAATTTCGACATCATCGCGGAATGCCGCATGGAGATCGAGATGGCCCGCCTGCTCTGCCTCAAGGCGGCATGGATGATCGACCAGGGCGATGCGCGGGCCGCGGCCCCCTGGATCAGCCAGATCAAGGTGGTAGCGCCGCGCGTCGCGCTTAAGGTCACCGACGAAGCGGTGCAGATGTTCGGCGCGCAAGGCATCAGCCAGGACACGCCGCTGGCGCGGTCGTGGACCCATCTGCGGACATTGCGCCTTGCCGACGGGCCTGACGCCGTGCATCGCAGGCAGGTGGCGCGGACGGAGCTGAAGAAATACACGCAGGAAAAGGTCTGAGCGCCGGCATCGCCATCCGGCGACTCCGGCAGGTCCAGGCAAGGAGTGTAGCGATGACCGTCCCCTCGGAAATGAAGGCACTGTTGCTGGTCGGCGACGGTTACACCAGGACCCCGAGCGGCAGCGTGCTGGAGGCGATGGAGCCCTATCTCGAACCGGGCAGCATCGCGGTGCCGAGACCCGGGCCGACGCAGGTGCTGATCAAGGTCAGCCTCGCCTCGATCAATCCGTCCGATATCGCCTTCATCAAGGGCCAGTACGGCCAGCCGCGCGCCAAGGGACAGCCGGCCGGCTTCGAGGGTGTCGGCACCATCGTCGCCAGCGGTGACGAGCCCTATCCCAAAAGCCTGATCGGCAAGCGCGTGGCGTTTGCCACCGGCGTCACCAACTGGGGCTCATGGGCCGAATATGCCGTCGCCGAGGCGGCGGTCTGCATCCCGTTGCTCGACATCATCCGCGACGAGGATGGCGCGGCGATGATCGTCAACCCGCTCACCGCGCTCGCCATGTTCGATATCGTCAAACAGGAAGGCGAAAAGGCCTTCGTCATGACCGCCGGCGCCAGCCAGCTCTGCAAGCTGATCATCGGGCTGGCCGGGGAAGAGGGTTTCCGGCCGATCGTCACCGTGCGCCGCGACGACCAGATCGTGGCTTTGAAAGAGCTTGGCGCGGCGCACGTGCTCAACGAAAAGGCGCCGGATTTCAGGGCGACGCTGCGCCAGGTGGTTAAGGCCGAACAGCCGCGCATTTTCCTCGACGCGGTAACCGGGCCGCTGGGCTCCGCCATCTTCGACGCCATGCCGAAGCGTTCGCGCTGGATCATGTACGGGCGGCTCGATCCCGAAGCCACTGTTATCCGCGAACCCGGCCAACTGATCTTCCAGCACAAGCGTATCGAAGGTTTTTGGCTGAGCGAGTGGATGCGCCAGTTCCGCGATCGTCGCGGCCCGGCGATCCTGGAGGCGCAGAAGCGGTTTTCCGACGGGCGCTGGTCGACCGACGTGACAGCAGTGGTGCCCCTAGCCGAGGCCATGGCGCGGCTGCCGGCCGAACTGGCCAGACCCAATAGCAAGGTGTTCATTCGGCCTTAGCTCCATTCGAAAGACGCGAGAAGCTTGGACATGAATCCTTCAGAGGGCTTTCGAGGGGGCGCAAGGATGGCGGTATCTGGCCGCTGTCTGGATCGTCAGGCGACTATCCGCGTCTTTCAGCCCCCCTATGCCACGCCGCTTTGTCCGTGATATGCCGCCGCCATCGAATGCCGTGACAGTGCTGGACTGAGCCAGTTCCGGGGTGGTGTGGGATGCCTTGATGATGATTTCCAAGCCGGTTTTCGACCGTTTGGGGTTTGGCCTGTGGATCGGAGCGTTCCTGGTCGTTCTTGCCATGGTCCTGTGGTCGCCCAACACGCGTACGGTGTTGCAGGCCTACAGAGACGGCAGCGAGGCGTTTCTGGCCGGCCAGCCACTCTACCACGTCGACCTTGAGGCGGGGTATCTCTACGCGCCAGCCTTTGCCGCGCTCTACATCCCGCTGATGAAGCTCGGACCCCATCTGGGCGGGCTGGTGTGGCATGTGTTCGGCTTTGCGGTGCTGACCTACGCCGCGATGCGACAGGTGCGCAAGCTCGGCGGCGGCGAATTGACGTGGCTGCTTTCTTTCGGTCTTTTCCTGGCTTTGCCGATAGCCGCGGGCGCGATCCGCAACGGCCAGGCGACGATCCTTTTGACCGGCGCCTGCTGGCTTCTCACCCTGTCGGCCCTGGAAGGGCGGCGGGCAGAGACGTTCTTCTGGGCTTCGCTTGCCATCATCGCCAAGCCGACCGCGATCATCATGCTGCTCCTGACGGGAGCGCTGCGCCCTCGTTTGATACCGGTGCTTGTGCTGGCAGTTCTGTTCGTGATCGCCATACCTTACGCTTTCGCGCCCGCCGGTTATCTCAACAACCAGTATGGTGATTTCGCCCATATGCTGACTTCGATGGCGGTCGACAAGATCAGTCGCTTCGTTGCCTCCGATTTCACCGCACCTTTTGCGACGATCGGACTGCCCATCGCGGAATCCGCTGCCACGATCGTGCGCATCGTCATGGCCCTGTTCACGCTCTCGGCGGTCATCTGGTTCGACCGCAAGCTTGAACGCGGACCGGCGGGGCTGGCCATCTTCCTGACGGCCACTTTCTACATGTGCGTCTTCAACCCGCGCGTCGAGCCCAACACCTATGCGATGATCGCGGTGCCCGCCGGTCTCGCCATCGCGCTGTTGTGGCGCGAAGAACGCGGTGGCATTCTGGCCTCGGTGTTGTCGACGGTGCTGTTTGCGGCCGGACTGACCGGCGTCGATCGCCATGTGCACGATTTGCTCTACCCCTGGTTCCGGCCGATCGCGGTTACGTTCATCGCGGGTTCGCTGATCTGGTGGTTCTGGGCCAGGGCGCGGGTAAAGGTGGTGAATGCAGGGGTCGCAAATGGCTGAATTGCGGCCAACACTCGATATCGTGGCGCCGTTCTTCAACGAAGCGCCATCAGCATCGGCGTTCGCACGCCTGCTCGGCGAACTCGAAGCAGCCGTGGCACAACGGTTCGGCATGACCGTGCACAAGATCCTGATCGATGACGGCAGCCGTGACGATGGCGCCGAACGGTTTTCGCAGGTGCTGACCGGGTCGTGGGAGATCGTTCGCCTCAGCCGCAATTTCGGCAAGGAAGTCGCCGTACTCGCCGGCCTCGACCAGTCGCGCGGCGGCATGGTGCTGATCATGGACGCCGACCTCCAGCATTCCTTGGACATCAGCCTGAAGCTCATCGCCGAACTGGTGGACCATCCTGATGTCGATGTCGTCTATGCGCAGAACGACCGCCGCGAGGCGAGCTGGCGGCGCAGCCAGCTGGCCCGGCTTTTTTACAGCCTGATCAACAGCAGCCAGCGTTTCGACATTCCCGAAAATGCCGGCGACTTTCGCGTCATGCGCGGCGCCGTGGCGCGCGCGTTGACCAGCCTGCGCGACAAGCGACGCTTCAACAAGGGCCTGTTTGCCTGGGCGGGCTTCCGCCAGAAGGCGTTGCCCTATTCGCCGGAGGGCCGCGCCAGCGGCACGTCGAAATGGAGCCGGCTCAACCTGATCGCCTTCTCGCTCGAAGGTTTCACCTCGTTCTCCGTCATTCCGCTGCGCCTCATCAGCCTCAGCGGGCTGCTCGCGGCGTTGGCCGGCGCGATCTATGGCGCCAAGGTGTTCTTCGAGGTGATCTTCTACGGCATTGCCGTTCCGGGCTACCCCAGCCTTCTGGTCGCCGTCGTCCTGCTCGGCGGCCTCAATCTGACCCTGCTTGGCCTGATCGGCGAATATGTCTGGGTCACTCTCAGCGAAAGCAAGGATCGGCCGGTCTATCTCGTGCGCGATGTCGTGCGCAGCGATATCTCCGCCGACAGGCCGGAACCGGGCGCTCGCGACAGATGACGCGGCGCATCCGCCTGATCGCCGACGATTACGGCCTGGCGCCCGGCGTTTCCGCTGGGATTCTCGACCTGCTCGATCGCGGGCGGCTGACCGGCACCAGCTGCATGACCGGCTTTCCGGAATGGTCTGAGGAGGCGGAGCGCATAAAACCGCTGTGCGACCGTTATGCGGTTGGGCTGCATCTCACCTTGACCGACCAGCCGGCCGTCGCCGGCCGTTCGAGCCTGGCGCCGGAAGGCCGGCTGCCGCCGCTCCGCGCGCTGGCTTTGCCTGTTCTGCGCGGCCACATTGCCGAGCGCGATGTCCATGCCGAGCTCGACGCCCAGTATAGCCGCTTCGTCGAAGCACTCGGGCGCCGCCCAGATTTCGTCGATGGGCACCAGCATGTGCATTTCCTTCCCGTCGTGCGCACATGGCTGCGCGTGCGTCTTGGCGAAGGAAGCCACAGGCCGGCGCTGCGCGGCGCTCCGGCACTGGCGGGCCAATTCGCCTCGGCGCCGAAAGTCGCGGCGATCGCCGCGCTCGCTTATGGCTTCAACCGGTCGATGCAGAGCGCCGGCTTCACCCTTTTCGAACCGCTCACCGGCATCTATGACTGGCGGCAACCTGAAAAGTTCGCTTCCGTGCTGCAGGCCGCCGTCGAGGCGTTGCCGGAACATGGGCTGTTCATGTGTCACCCCGGCCATGTCGACGAGACGCTGCGCGCGCGCGACCAGATGCAAGGCGTTCGCGAGGTCGAATTTGCGGCCCTGGCATCGGATGCATTCGGCGCCAGCCTGGCCCGCGCCGGTGTCGCGATCATGGATGGCAAGGGATGAGCGACGCCGAGCGGCCCCCGCGTTCGACCGGCAACAAGATCGTCCGCTTTGCCATTGTCGGACTTGCCAACACAGCCATCGACCTTGCCAGCTTCTTCCTGCTGCTCAAGCTCGGGGTTTCGCCGTTGCCGGCCAACATCGCTGCCTGGTTCATCGCCGTCACCTTCTCTTTCGCGGCGAACGGCTTCTGGTCGTTCGAGCGCAATCGAGCCATCCGGCTGCATGACGCGTTCCTTCGCTTCGCCTCGCTTGGGGGGCTGATTTCGCTCGGCGTCTCCAGCATTTCGATCGCGCTGTTCGCAACGACCGTCGGAGTTTGGCCGGCAAAGATTTGCGGTGTCGTGATCGCAGCGGTGCTGAATTTCCTCGCCGCGCGCTGGTCGATCGAAGGCCGATTGCTGAAATAGCGGTGGAAACCGCCCCTCACTTTTCCTGGAATGTCTCTACTCGGCCGGTTTCACATTGGTGTAGGCGGCTTCCTCGAGTTCGCGCTTCAGCCGGGCCTCCTCATGGGTTTTCGGCGTGACGAAGCGGCCAAGCAGGAGATAGGCGACCGGCGTCAGGAACAGTGTCGAGACGGTGGCCAGCCCCAGTCCGCCGACGATGACCCAGCCGAGCGCCACGCGCGCCTCGGCACCCGCGCCGCTCGCCAGCACCAGCGGCAAGCCGCCGAGCACGGTGCAGATCATCGTCATCATCACCGGCCGCACGCGGATGATCGAGGCCTGCTCGATCGCCTCGCGCACGCCAAGCCCGCGGTCGCGCAGCTGGTTGGCGAATTCGACGATCAGAATGCCGTTCTTGGCCATGACGCCGACCAGCAGCACGAGGCCGATCTGGCTGTAGGCGTTGAGGCTGGTGCCCGAGAGCAGCAAGGCGAAGATCGCGCAGGCCAGCCCAAGCGGCACCGTCGCCATGATGATGACGGCGCTGACGAAGCTTTCGAACTGGGCGGCCAGCACCAAAAGGATGATGACCAGAGCGAAGCCGAAGATGGTGACCATGGCGCTGTTGGTCTCGCCCAGCGTCGCAGCCTCGGCCAATGGCAGGATGCGGCTGCCCGCAGGCAGCAGCGGCGTGGCGATTTCCTCGGCGCGGGTGAGCGCATCGCCGAGCGCGAAATCGCCATTGAGGTTGGAGGTGATGGCCACCGACGGCTGCTGCTGCTCGCGCGACAGCGATGGCGGCACGGCACGTTCGGTCAGCGTGGCGATGGTCGACATCGGCACGAAGCGTCCGTCGGCTGTCTTCAGGAAGATGTTTTCCAGGTCGGTCGGGTCGTTGATCGGATTGGTGGTCGAGACCAGCTTCACGCCATAGCTGCGGTCGGCGATATACACGTCGACGACGTCGTTACCGTCGAGCATGGCCTGCAAGGTGTTGGCCAGCCCGGTGATGTCGATGCCCAGGTCGGAGGCGCGTTCGCGATCGATGGCGACGGCGAGCTGCGGCTGCGTCGGGTCGATGGACAGGCGTGGCGTCTGGAAGCGCGGGTCCTTCTGCATCTCGGCGATGATCTTCACCGCCGCGTCACTGAGCGCCTTGCGGTCGTTGCCGATCAGCGCGAACTGCAGGCCGTTGCCGGCGCCGCGGATACCGAGACTGTTTGGCTGTACCGGGAAGATGCGCACGCTTGGCACCTGTTTGGTCAGGTGGCTGATCTCAGCCATGATCTCTTGCTGGCTGCGGCTGCGCTCGTTCCACGGCGCCAGCGTCATCACCATGAAGCCCGAGTTGTATGAGCCGTTCTGGCCGGCATTCTCGAAGGTGCTGCGGATTTCGCCGGAATCGCGCATCGGCTGGATCAGTTTCTCGATCTTCTGCATCTGCTGGGTGGTGTAGTCGAGGCTGACGCCTTGCGGGGCGCTGATGCGCAGCAGCACGGCGGCGCGGTCCTCGGTCGGCGTCAGTTCCTGGCGAATGGTGCCGAACAGCGTGAAGGCGATGCCGGCAAACAGCACCGCGACCAGAAGCACGATCCATGGCGCATCGAGGCAAGCGTGCAGGCCGCGCTTGTAGGCTGTATTCAGCGCGCCGCCGATGCGGGCGCCGATGCCGTGGCTGCCTTCGTGGTGGAGCGATGCGCTCGACAGCATGCGCGAGGCGAGCATCGGGCACAGCGTCAGCGCCACCACGCAGGACAAAAGGACCGACATGGCAAGCACGAAGCCAAACTCGCGGAACAGGCCGCCGGTCTGGCCGGGCAGGAACGAGATCGGCACGAAGACGGCGACCAGCGTCAAAGTGGTGGCAATGACGGCGAAAAACACCTCCTGCGCGCCGAGCACGGCGGCTGCGCGCGGCCCCATGCCTTCGTTGCGTCGTCGCACGATGTTTTCGAGCACGACGATGGCGTCGTCGACGACCAGTCCCGTCGCCAGCACCAGAGCGAGCAGCGTAAGGATGTTGACCGAGAAGCCGGCCAGATAGATGGCGGCGATGGTGCCGATCATGGCGACCGGCATCGACAGGCCGGGAATCAGCGTCGCGCGCCAGTCGAACAGAAAGACATAGATGACGATCAGCACCATCGTCACGGACAGGCCAAGCGCGATCTCGACCTCGTGCACCGCGCCCTTGACGAAGACCGCGTCGTCGCTGGTGATCTTGATCGACATGCCCTTGGGCAGGTTTTCCTGCAACTTGGCGACGGCGGCCTGGACGCCGGTCGAGATGTCCAGCGTGTTCGATTCCGCCTGGCGGATGATGCCGACGCCAATGCCGGTCTTGCCGTCCGAACGCAGCGTGGTTTGGCCGACATCGGGGCCGAGCGTGACGGTGGCGACGTCGCGGATGCGTGTCGTGCCGCCGACGATGATGTTTTCGAACTCTTCCGGTGTGGTCACGTCGGCCGTCGTGCGGACGATCAGGTCCTGGTTGGTCGTGGTGATCGAACCGGCCGGTGAATCGAAGGCGACAGAGGCAAGCGCCGTCCTGAGGTCGGCAACCGTGAAGCCGAGGCTGGCGAGCTTGTTCTGGTCGACGTCGATGCGGAAGATCTTGTCGCGGTCGCCATAGACCTGGACGTCGGCAACGCCGGGCACGGCGGCCAGTTCGTCCTCGATCTGGTCCTGGACCACCACGGTCATGTCCTGGATCGACATGTTGTCCGAAGTCACCGCCAGTCGCATCACCGGGTCGGAATTGGCGTCGGCCTTGACGATGCGCGGCGGATCGGCCGTTTCCGGCATCTGGTTGGCGACACGGCCGACGGCGTCGCGTACGTCGGAGGCGGCGACATCGAGATCGACGCCGTCGTTGAACTCGATGGTGACGCGGCTCGAGCCGAATGAGGAAGAAGACGAGATCGATTTGACGCCGGAGACGCGGGCGACGGCGCCCTCGATCGTGTCGGTCAGTTCGCGGTCGACGGTTTCGGCCGCCGCCCCTTCGAAGGCGGTGGAAACAGTGACGACCGCGCGATCGACGTCAGGCAGTTCGCGGATCTCGACACCGTAGAAGGCAGCGAGGCCGGCAACGGCAATGAGGGTGTTCAGCACGAAGGCCATGACCGGCCTGCGAATGAACAGCGCGGTGAAGCCGGTATCGCTGGCGGCGTTGCCGGTTCCGGTCATGAGCCTTCGGCCGCGTCCGCGGCGCGCTGCTCTTCGCCGGCAAGGCGGACCACGCCGCCCTCGCTGACGCTCTGGGTGCCTTCGGTGACCACCATGTCGCCGCTGTCGATCTCCGCGTCGATCAGCACGGTCTCGGTGTTGCGTTGGATGATGCGCACCGGGACACGCTTGGCCTTGCCGTCCTCGATCTGCCAGACATAGGCGCCGTCCGAACCCCACAGGATCGCCAGCGGGCTGACGGCCGGATAGGTCTGTCCCGGGAATTTCATGGTGATGCCGAACGACATGCCGGCGCGCAGGGAATCGGCCGGATTGGCGATCTTGGCCTTGACCAGAAGGGTGCGGCTCTTCTCATCGATGTGATTGTCTATGGCCGAAACCGTTCCGGTATAGGCATTGCTGGGATTGGCGATCGGCGTCGCCGTCAACTGCGCGCCGACCTTGACGGCGGCGGCGAAACGCTCCGGCACCAGGAAATCGACCAGGATCGAGGACCGGTCATCGAGTGTGGCGATTGCCGACTGGTTGGTCACATAATTGCCGGCGGAGATCGGCAGGATACCGACAGTGCCGGCGATCGGCGCCAGAATCGACCGGCGCTGCAGCGCAAGTTCCGCGTCCTGGAGCGCCAGCTTGGCGCCTGCCAGCACGACCTCTGCGTCGGCCACGGCGACCGGTGTCGCGGCGTTGGAGGCACGAAGCGACTTGACGCGGTCGAGCTTGGCCTGCGCGTCCTGCAAGGCGAGCTTGGCCCGGTCCTGAGAGATCACCTCGGTCTCGGAATCGAGGGTCGCGATGATCTGTCCCTTGTCTACATGGCTGCCGGATTCGACCAGCAGTTCGGCGAGGCGGCCGGAACTGTAGGGATTGACGGTCACCGAGGCATTGGCACGACCGGTGCCGATCGCCTGCAGGCGGTCATTGATGACAGCCGAAGTGGCCGCCAGGGCAACCACATTCACCTGCTGGTTGCCACCACCGCGGCCGATTGCCTGCTTCGCGTTGGCGGCGCCGCTTTCAGCCGGGGACGTTGCCGCATAAGCCCAGTCAATGCCCCAGCTTGCCAGCACGTCGTGAGCGCCCGGATTAAAGCGCAGCCAGGAGGCTGCTGCCACCACCAGCACCACAAGTGCAAAAACTATCTGTTTCCAGGCGGCCATCGGCACTCCGGTTGGCAAGACAATCCTTCCGTCTACCGGTTTCCCGAAATGAAGCAGACGCAGCGAGGCTATTGTAAGGCAAGAAGCCACCCCGATATCGCGTCTTTATGACAACTCTCCGCTGTCTGCGCACATTAAATATACGTAACGTTGACGCCTAACGCAGACCTTCCATCTCGCGAATGCGTTTGGCGCCTTCTGCTTCCAGTTGACGGGTTACGGCGCCGATCAGCGTTTCCGCAACGACGAAAAGGGCAGCCGAGGAATCCCACGCCGACGGCACGGCGGTGCGTCCGGCGATGACATGGCGGGCGAAGCGGGCGATCGGCGACAGCCACTGGTCGGTGAACAGAACGATCTGCACGCCACGCTGATGCGCCTTGTCGGCGAAGCGGGCGAGACTATCCTGGTAGCGTCTGATATCGAAGATCACCAGCACGTCGCGTTTGCCCATGTCGATCAGCCTGTCGCGCCACATGCTTTCCTGGCCGGCAAGGTGAAAGACATCAGGCTGGATGACGGCGAGGTGGGCGGCCATGTAACGCGCCAGCGGATCGGTGAAGCGGCCGCCGATCAGGAATGTCTTGCCTCGCCGGTCGACGAGCCGGGTGGCGATGTCGGCAAGCTGCTTGTCGGACAGGTGCCTGAACGTCTCGCGCATATTGTCGAGCGTCGCTTCCAGCATTGGTGACACCGTGCCGCCGCCGGGCGAGGGCGGGTTGAGCGTCCTTGTCGCCGGCGATTGCAATTGCGCCGCCAGTTCGTCCTGCAGGCTCGATTGGAATTCCGGATAGTTCTGGAAGCCCAGCCGGGCGACGAAGCGCAGGATCGTCGGCGAGGAGACGCCGGCCGCGGCCGAGAATTCGGCAACCGTCTTCAGGCCGATCATCGGGTAACTGGCGATCAGCGTCTGGGCCGCGCGCCGTTCTCCGGCCGGCATCGTGCCGATGCGGTCGGCAATCAGTTCGGCAATACTGGAAATCATCTTTTCCCCACCCTTGGAGCGGGATGGTAAACCATTCCGCTCCGTCTGTTTGTCTTGGCCCCATTTCTGCGACGCCAAGTGATTCTATCTGGCTGCAAAACGCTTCGGCCCGGTCGAAGGTCTTTTCCGAAATCGCATTTGACAAAGTCGCCCAAACTGTATGAAATCATCCATAGGGACGCAATGACACAAAATACGTAACATACGATACAGCGCCCCCGGGGACAGTAGACTATGGAGAAAGCACGGCCCGCCAGCCTTGCAGCGTCTGATACCGTGAGGGTAACGAACCCCGGCGGATCGAGCCCTTTTGTGCTGACCTGCGATCACGCCTCGAACTTCCTTCCCGCTGAATTCGGCACGCTCGGCCTTGCCGCAGAGGACCTGTCGCGCCACATCGCCTGGGATCCCGGCGCGCTGCCGGTTGCGCGCCGCATGGCGCAGGCGCTCGATGCCACGCTGGTCGAAACCCGTATCTCGCGTCTCGTTATCGACTGCAACCGGCCGCTCGACGCGCCCGATTTGATACCGCCAGTCAGTGAGACAACAGCCATACCGGGCAATACCGGACTGTCGGAAGATGGGCGCGCGGCGCGCATCGCCTTGTCATGGCAGCCGTTTCACGCCGCCATCGATCAGATTGTCTGTGACAGGCTGGCGCGCGGGCAGGCGACCCGCCTGGTTTCGGTCCACTCCTTCACGCCAGTCTACAAATCCAAAAACCGGCCCTGGCACATCGGCATCATCCATGACGAGGACCGCCGGCTGGCATCGCCGTTGATATCAGCGCTGAAACGGCTTGCCGGCGTCACCGTCGGCGTCAACGAGCCCTATTCGCCGGCCGACCGCGTCTATTTCACGCTGGAACGCCATGCGCGCTCGCGCGGCTTGCCTTGCGCGATGATCGAAATCCGCAATGATGAAATTTCCGGCGAGACCGGGCAGCGGAAATGGGCGGATCTGCTCACGGGCATTTTTTCGGATCTGGAGCCGGAGGAGGCAGGACAGACCAGATCGCATTCAGTCGGCCAGATCGCATTCAGTCGGAAAGTCAGTTCAATCGGCTAGCCAGAACAAGATGAGACTGACTCATCTCGTTCTGAAACAACAGGGGACTTCCAATGATAGCACCGGGTTACACAGACATTGACAAGAAGGAGGACCTCAAGGTTCTCCACGGTATGGGCTATGCCCAGGAATTGTCGCGAAGCATGAGCCGCTTCTCGAATTTCGCGATCTCGTTCTCGATCATCTGCATCCTTTCGGGTGGCATCAATTCCTTTGCACAAGCCACCGGGTCGATCGGCGGCGCCGCGGCGGGCATCGGCTGGATCGTCGGCTGTTGTCTTTCGGCCTGCTTTGCCCTTGCGATGGCGCAGATTGCCTCGGCATTTCCGACCGCTGGCGGCCTCTATCACTGGTCTTCGATCCTCGGAAACCGCTTCACCGGCTGGCTGACCGCCTGGCTCAATTTGCTCGGCCTGATTACCGTGCTGGGCGCGATCAATATCGGCACCGCATTCTTCTTTGTCGGAACGTTTGGAAGCTGGTTTGGCATCACCGGAACGCCTGGGGAGATCGTCGGGTTCGTTACCTTCATCACGGTGCTGCAGGCGCTGTTCAACCATTTTGGCATCAAGCTCACGGCCATGCTGACGGATGCTTCGGGCTTCCTCATCCTGGGCGCGACGGCAGTACTGATCGTGGCTTGCCTGGTGTTTGCGCCCGCGATCGATATCACCCGGTTGTGGACATTCACCAACTATTCGGGCGACGCCGGTGGCGGTGTCTTCCCGCAGTCCGACTCCATGAGCTACCTGTTCCTGCTCTGCCTGCTTCTGCCGGTCTACACCATTACCGGCTACGACGCGTCGGCGCATACCTCCGAAGAAACAGAGAAAGCAGCACACTCGGTGCCGCAGGCGATCGTTTCGTCCGTGCTCTGGTCTTCGCTAATCGGTTGGGTGATGCTGTGCGCAATCGTTCTGGCAATCCCCGACCTGGCCGCCGGCGCCAAGCAGGGCTGGAACGTGTTCTTCGCCACCATGGACGCGATCATGCCAGTCTGGCTGAAGACGTTGCTGTATCTCGCAATCCTGATCTCGCAGTTCCTGTGCGGTCTCGCCACGGTGACCTCGGCCTCGCGCATGTTGTTTGCCTTCTCGCGTGACGGTGGCATGCCGTTCGGTTCCGCATCGCTCGCCAAAGTCAACCCGACCTGGCGCACGCCGGTCAACGCGATCTGGACCGCTGCGGTGCTCGAGATCATCTATGTCTTTCTTGCGCAGTTCATTTCGATCGGCGGCACCAACATCTACACCATCGTCGTCAATTCGACGCTGGTGTTCCTGTTCCTGTCGTTCATCATTCCGATCGTGCTCGGCATGATGACTTTCGGAACGGCGAAATGGCCGAATCCAGGCCCGTGGGACCTCGGCGCCGGGCTGTTCAAGCTGTTTTGCGCCCTGTCGGTCGTCGGCATGGCGATCATCTTCTACATCGCCATCCAGCCGCCGAACGACAAGGTGCTTTACATCACCATTGGCTTCATTGTGCTGACCGCCGTGCTTTGGTTCGGTTTCGAGAACCGCCGCTTCCAGGGTCCACCGATCGGCGACCAGATTGCCAAGCGCAAGGCTGCCATCGCGGCCGCCGAACTGGCCGTCGGCGAAACCGGCTACTGACATCAACCATCATGGCCATGGCCGGCGTTTTTGCCGGCCATGGTTTCGTTTGCCCCCCTCAATCCGTCAAGCGCTGGAGTGCCAAAGGAATGGCCGGAAATTTCTCGTTCGATCAATTGAAGAAAGCGGTCTCCAGCGGCGAGATCGACACGGTGCTGGCCTGCATCGTCGACATGCAGGGCCGGCTGGCGGGAAAACGGTTCCTGGCGCAATACTTCGTCGATTCCGCGCATGACGAAACGCATGGCTGCAACTATCTCCTGGCCGCCGACATCGATATGGAGCCGGTGCCCGGTTACAAGGCGGCGAGCTGGTCGAAGGGCTATGGCGACTTCGTCATGAAGCCGGATCTAGCCACGCTGCGGCGCATTCCGTGGCTGGAAAAGACCGCACTCGTGATCTGCGACGTGCTCGACCACCACACGCATGACGACCTGCCGCACTCGCCGCGCGCCATCCTCAAGAAGCAGGTCAAGCGGCTGACGGAGCGCGGCTATATCGGCTATTTCGCTTCAGAGCTGGAATTCTACCTGTTCAACGAGACCTACGATTCCGCCCGCAAGAAGCATTGGCAGGGCCTCGACACGGCATCGCCCTATATCGGCGATTACCAGATCGGCATCACCACCAAGGAAGAAGGCGTCATGCGCCGGCTTCGCAACGAGATGGAAGCCGCCGGCATCCCGATCGAGAATTCCAAGGGTGAATGGGGTCCCGGCCAGGAAGAGATCAATGTGCGCTACGCCGAGGCGCTCGACATGGCCGACGGCCACGTCATCCTGAAGAACGGCGCCAAGGAAATCGCCGAGTCCGAGGGCAAGGCGATTTCGTTCATGTCCAAATACAATTACGGGCTCGCCGGCAATTCCAGCCACATCCACAATTCGCTGTGGAGCGCCGACGGCAAGACGCCGTTGTTCTTCGACAAAAATGCGGAGTGGACGCTATCGACGCTCGGCCAGCAATGGGCGGCGGGCCAACTCAAATACGCCAACGAATTCACCTGGTTCCTGGCGCCTTACGTCAATTCCTACAAGCGCTTCCAGGCCGGCACCTTCGCGCCGACCAAGATCATGTGGAGCGAGGACAACCGCACCGCCGGTTTCCGGCTGTGCGGCGAGGGCACCAAGGGCATCCGCATGGAATGCCGCATCGGCGGCGCAGACCTCAACCCGTATCTCGCCTTCGCAGCGCTGATCGCGGCCGGTCTTGCCGGCATCGACGAGAAGCTGGAACTGCAAAAGCCGTTTGTCGGCGATGCCTATCAGGCATCTCGCCTGCCGGAGATCCCGAAGACGCTGCGCGATGCCACCGAGACGCTGACGAACTCGATGATGCTGAAGGAGGCGCTCGGCGAGGACGTGCTTGAACACTATGTCCATACCGCCAAGTGGGAGCAGTTCGAATACGACCGCCGGATTACGGATTGGGAACTGCACAGAGGATTCGAGCGATATTGACAGTGTTGTGTTTTTCGCACTATGTTGCGATTATGGCATCGCAACATACGGGAGGCAGGATTGCCCCAAGGCAAAGCCAATGTCGACAAGGTGTGGTTTGACAGTCAGATGAAGGAGCGCAACCTGACGGTGCGCCGCATGGCCACCCAAATGAACATGCACTACAGCGCCCTGTCGCGGACGCTGAACGGCGAGCGGCGTATGCAAGTTGATGAAATACGCAAGATCGCTGAAATTTTCGACCAGCCGGAAAGCGAGGTGTTGGTCCACCTGGGCTCTTCGGATGCGAAGGCGGCGGAGCGTCGTCCCGGCTTCATGGAGGGGCAGGTGGATTTCGAGAATGCGTTAGACGTAAACGACACCGCTGGAGAATACATCGTGCCGCCTCGAGGCGGCGATCCGTTGTTTGGATGCATGGCTGGGACGCTCACGCTTCTCCCGGACGTCGATTACACCGCACCCGCGGATCCGGACTGGGGCAAGGTGTATGACGACTGATGGGGTGCTCCTGGACACATGCTTCATACTGTGGCTGTCGACGGAACAACCGGTCGCGAGAGCGGCGGTTGAGAGGGTGACCAGCGCGCGGAAAAATGGCGACGTGATCGCCGTTTCCGTCATGTCCGCTTGGGAAATCGGAATGCTGGTTTCTAAAGGCCGGCTTCCGTTCATCAAGTCACCGCTCGCATGGTTTGAACGGTTCGTGCAGGCTGGTGCAACGAGTGTTGAAGGGATCGACTGTGAGCTCTTGGTCGAGTCTTCGTTCCTGCCCGGCGTCGTTCACAACGATCCAACAGATAGGATCATCATAGCTACGGCGCGTTCGAAGAATTTGGAAATTATCACCCGCGATCGCGCGATCCTTGCCTATGGCTCGGCTGGCTTCGTCAAAACAGTTCCTTGTTGATTTGGAGACGTTTAATTGGAAACCGTGAAACTCATATCCCCCGTCGATGGCTCGATCTATGCCGAGAGGCCCGTGGCAACGGACCAGGCGATCAACGCCGCGGTCGAGCGCGCCAAAGCGGCGCAGGAGAAGTGGGCTGAGACGCCGATCGTCGAGCGCGGCAAGTACATGCTGGCGATGCTGGAAGCGCTGGTCGCGATGACCGACGAGATCGTGCCGGAGATTGCCTGGCAGATGGGGCGGCCTGTTCGCTATGGCGGCGAGTTCGGCGGCGTCAAGGAACGCACCAACTACATGGTCGAGATCGCCGAGGCGGCGCTCAAGTCGGTGCCGGCCTCCAACCCGAAGGATGGCTTCCGCCGCTATGTGAAGAAGGATCCGCTCGGCGTGGTCATGGTGATCGCGCCGTGGAATTATCCTTACCTCACCGCCGTCAACACCATCGTGCCGGCGCTGATGGCCGGCAACACCGTCATCCTCAAGCATGCGGCGCAGACGCTGCTGGTTGGCGAGCGCTTTCAGCAGGCCTTCGACAGGGCCGGTCTGCCGAAGGGTGTGTTCCAGAATATCGTGCTCAACCACGCCCAGACCGAGAAGCTGCTCGGCTCGGGCAAGATCGACCATGTCAATTTCACCGGTTCGGTCGCCGGCGGCCGCGCCATCGAAAGAGCGGCGGCGGGCACCTTCATGACGCTCGGCCTGGAGCTTGGCGGCAAGGATCCGGCCTATGTGCTGCCCGACGCCAAGATGGACCATGCGGTCGCCAATCTGGTCGACGGCGCCTTCTACAATTCCGGACAGTGCTGCTGCGGCATCGAACGCGTCTATGTGCACGAAAAGGTCTATGACGAATTCGTCGAAGGCTTCATCGCCGAGACGAAGAACTATGTCGTCGGCAATCCGCTCGACCAGGCGACGACGATGGGGCCGATGGCGCAGGCGCGCTTCGCCGACCTGATCCGCGAACAGAAGGCCGAGGCATTGCGCAAAGGCGCGGCGGCGCACATCAACATGAAGGTGACGAACGACAAGGCCGGTTCGCCCTATCTGGCGCCGGAAGTGCTGACCAATGTCGATCATCAGATGAGCGTCATGCGCGAGGAGAGTTTTGGGCCGATCGTCGGCATCATGAAGGTGCGCAATGACGAAGAGGCGATCGCGTTGATGAACGACAGCCCCTACGGACTGACCGCTTCGATCTGGACACGTGATACCGAGCATGCGGTGGCGATCGGCGACCGCGTCGAGACCGGCACGGTGTTCATGAACCGCTGCGACTACCTCGATCCGGCACTGGTCTGGACCGGCGTCAAGGACACCGGCAAGGGTGCTGGGCTGTCGGCCATCGGCTACGACAATCTGACCAGGCCGAAATCTTTCCATCTGCGCGAAGCCATCTGAGCTGCCTGAGTACCGAGTATTGGACCACTCAAGGAGGAGAAATGTCTGAGATACAGCCGTCCGCACCATTGGCCCGTCAGGGGCCAGAGGGTATTGGCGGCTACCTCGTCATGCCGATGCTTGGCCTCATTTTCATGCCTCTGGCTGGTCTGGTTGTTTTCGAGCACCATATCGGCCTGTCCGAGTATTTTAGCCTACTAACCGGTGCGCAGCAGGTCTTCGTCGTAACGGAGATTTTCGGATATCTGGCGATCGCGGTCGCCTGCCCGCTGGGCTTGCTCGTTTTGCTGATTGGCAAGAGGCGGGCCTTTCCACACCTTTACATCGTCTGGGCCGCCGTCAGTCCCGTCTCTATCCTGACCGATCTTGCCGCCGGGAGCATCCTTCTTGGCGATATCTTTGAGGCGCAAGGCGTGGCTTTGTTCGATGGAGAGGCGGCAAAGAATATTCAACACTCGATCGTCTATTCCGTAATCTGGATTCTATACATGCAGAAGTCCCGGCGGGTTCAGAACACTTTCACCCAATAGCCACCACCCACAATGTCCTGAAATCGAGAAAAAATGTCCAGGCTGATCTCCAAATGGAACTACCCCACCACCGTCCGCTTCGGCGCGGGGCGCATCAAGGAATTGCCTGAGGTGCTGGCGGCCACCGGCATCAAGCGGCCGCTGTTCGTCACCGATCCAGGCCTGGCGAAACTGCCGGTCGTCGCCTCGACGCTGAAGATCCTTGACGACGCCAAGGTTCCCTATGGCGTCTTCTCGGAGGTCAGGCCGAACCCGGTCGAATCCAATCTGACCGCCGGCATCGCCGTGTTCAAGAAGGGCAAGCATGACGGCGTCATCGCCTTCGGCGGCGGCTCGGCGCTCGATCTCGGCAAGCTGATTGCCTTCCAGGCCGGGCAGACTAGGCCGGTGTGGGACTTCGAGGATGTCGACGACTGGTGGACGCGCGCCAATTCGGATGCCATCGCGCCGATCATCGCCGTGCCGACCACCGCCGGCACCGGATCGGAGGTCGGCCGCGCCGGCGTCATCACCAATGAAGCGACGCACACCAAGAAGGTCATCTTCCATCCGAAACTTTTGCCGGCAATCGTCATCGCCGATCCGGAACTGTCGGTCGGCATGCCCGGCTTCATCACCGCCGGCACTGGGATGGACGCGCTTGCCCACTGCCTCGAAGCTTATTGCGCGCCGGGCTATCATCCGATGGCCGACGGCATCGCCGTCGAAGGCGTCAGGCTGGTTTTCGAAAACCTGCCGAAGGCTTTTGCCAACGGCAAGGATCTCGTCGCGCGCGCCCATATGATGAGCGCCGCCGCGATGGGCGCCACCGCCTTCCAGAAGGGGCTCGGCGCCATCCATTCGCTGTCGCATCCGATCGGCGCGCTCTACGATACCCATCACGGGATGACCAATGCGGTGTTCATGCCCTATGTGCTGGCCTTCAATCGTGACTCCATCGAGGAGCGTATTGGCCGGCTCGCCGCTTATTGTGGCATCAAGGGCGGCTTCGACGGCTTCGCCAAGGCGATCATCAAGCTGCGCAAGGAATTGAAGGTGCCGCACGCGCTGCCGGGCCTGATCAAGGGGCTCGACATGGACAAGAAGCGCAAGGGGCTGATCGCCGACATGGCGGTGGTCGATCCGACCGCCGGCGGCAACCCGGTCAAGCTGACCAAGAAGGCGGCGCTGACCTTGCTCGAAAACGCCATCGCCGGCACGGTCTGAGGCGTTTTCCGCATCGCAAATTGATTTGAAAAGGGGCTACAAAAACAAGGGGGAGGATGACGGGCAAGGCAGAAATTAGTTAGCCGGAAAAAGAATCGCGAAGCGATTGCTACAGCCGGTTAAAAAGAGTTTACTTTTTCGCACTGCGAGCAGCCGGTTTCATAAAGCTTTCATCTGGCTGTCACATGAAAACGATACCGCATCGCAGGCGTCCAACGGCGTCAGTTCAACGGAGAGAACACATGTTCAAATTCACGGGGAAAGTGCTTTCCCTTTCGGCCGCGGCGCTTTTCGCGTCGACGGTGATTTCGTCCGCGGATTCGATGGACGATCTCGTCAAGGCCGCCAAGGCCGAAGGCCAGCTTACCACCATCGCGCTGCCGCATGACTGGTGCGGTTACGGCGACGTCATCGCCGGTTTCAAGGCGAAGTATCCGGAAATCACCGTCAACGAACTCAACCCCGATGCCGGTTCCGGTGACGAGGTCGAGGCGATCAAGGCCAACAAGGACAACAAGGGCCCGCAGGCGCCCGACGTCATCGACGTCGGCTTGTCGTTCGGCCCGTCGGCCAAGAAGGATGGCCTGATCCAGGCTTACAAGGTGTCGACTTGGGACTCGATCCCAGAGAGCGCCAAGGACGCCGAAGGGTTCTGGACCGGCGACTATTACGGCGTGCTGTCCTTCCAGGTGAACAAGGATCTGGTCAAGGAATCGCCGAAGGACTGGGCCGACCTGCTGAAGCCGGAATTCGCCAACTCGGTCGCTTTGGCCGGTGATCCGCGCGCGTCGAATCAGGCCATCCAGGCGGTTTATGCCGCTGGCCTGTCGTCGGGTGCCGCCGCTGGTGAAGCTGCTGGCACCGCCGGCCTCGATTTCTTCAAGAAGCTCAATGCCGCCGGTAATTTCGTGCCGGTCATCGGCAAGGCCGCCACGCTCGCGCAGGGTCAGACTCCGATCCTCGTCACCTGGGACTACAACGCGCTCGCCGGCCGCGACACGCTGAAGGGCAACCCGCCCGTCGACGTCGTCGTGCCGAAGACCGGTGTCGTCGCTGGCGTCTACGTGCAGGCGATCAGCGCCTACGCGCCGCACCCGAACGCAGCCAAGCTCTGGCTGGAATACCTCTATTCCGACGAAGGCCAGATCGCTTGGCTGAAGGGCTATTGCCACCCGATCCGCTTCAACGATCTTGCCAAGAACAACAAGATCCCGGCGGACGTGCTGGCCAAGCTGCCGCCGGCTGAGTCCTATGCGGCCGCGGCGTTCCCGACGCTCGACGAGCAGGGCAAGGCGAAGGAAGCCATCACCAAGAACTGGGATGCCGTTGTCGGCGCCAACGTCAAGTAAGTTACGCCATGCCGGGCGGCCTCTGGGTCGCCCGGTCTTTCTCTCGAAGACGGTAGCCGGCGCATGACCGATATCTCAATGTCCGACCACGCTGTTACCGGCAAGACTGCGCCTCCCGCCGAAGCACGCAGCATGCGGCTGCCCACGCAATGGCTTGGCGTCGCGCCGTTCTTCATCTTTGCCATCATGTTCCTGATCCTGCCCACGCTCTATCTGATGCTGGGCGCATTCCAGAACGATGCCGGCGAATTCACCCTCGAAAACATCGCGGCGCTGGCGCAACCGTCGATCGTTGCCGCTTACTGGATTTCGATCAAGGTCAGTCTTGCTTCATCGCTGATTGGCGCCTTCGCAGGTCTCGCCATCGCCATCGCCATTGTGCGCGGCGGCCTGCCGGACTGGATACGCTCGGCGACACTGACGTTTTCCGGCGTGGCCTCCAATTTTGCCGGCGTGCCGCTGGCCTTCGCCTTCCTCGCCACGCTCGGCCGGCTCGGCCTTGCGACGGTGATCCTGAACACCCTGTTCGGCCTCAACATCTACGCGCATGGCTTCAACATCCTGTCATTCTGGGGCCTGACGCTGACCTATGTCTATTTCCAGATACCGCTGATGGTGGTCATCATCGTGCCAGCCATCGACGGGCTGAAAAAGGAATGGGGCGAGGCCGCCGCGACGCTGGGCGCGACCATGTCGCAGTACTGGCGCATGGTGGTCATTCCGGTGATCTGGCCGAGTTTCCTCGGCACCGTGATCCTGTTGTTCGCCAATGCCTTCGGCGCTATCGCCACCGCCTATGCATTGACCGGCTCGTCGCTCAACATCGTGCCGATCCTGCTCTATGCCCAGATCCGTGGAGATGTGCTGCACAATGCCCATCTCGGCTACGCCATAGCCTTCGGCATGATCGTCATCACCGGTCTTGCCAATGTTTTCTACATCTGGTTCCGCACCCGTTCCGAGAGGTGGCTCAAATGAAGGCTGGCAGGTTCTGGGCCTGGGTCGTCTTCGCGCTGGGCGCGGCCTATTTCTTCATTCCGCTGATCGCGACGGTGGAGTTCTCCATGCGCATGCGGCGTGGCGAGTACTCCTTCGACGCCTACAAGGTCGTGCTCGGCGATGCCCGCTTCCAGGCGACCTTCGGCTATTCGGTGCTCGCCGCCGTCTTTACCATCATTCTCGGCGTGCTCATCGTGGTGCCGGCTGCATACTGGATCCGGCTGCGCCTGCCGCAATTGCGGCCGATCGTCGAGTTCATCACGCTGCTGCCGCTGGTCATCCCGGCCATCGTCATCGTCTTCGGCTACATCAGAATGTACGGGTCGAATTCGCCGCTGCCGTTCCTGGCGACCGATACAGGCACCAATGCCTTGCTGGTCATCGGCTATGCGACACTGGCGTTGCCTTATATGTATCGCGCCGTCGACACAGGGCTTCGCACCATCGACGTGCGTACCCTCACGGAAGCGGCACAGATCCTTGGTGCCGGTTGGGGGACGATCATCACCCGCGTCATCCTGCCCAATGTGCTGATCGCGGTGCTCTCGGGCGCCTTCCTGACCTTCGCCATCGTCATTGGCGAGTTCACCATGGCGAGCCTGCTCAATCGGCCGGCTTTCGGCCCCTATCTGCAGAATATCGGCGCCAATCGCGCTTATGAGCCGGCAGCGCTCGCCATTATCGCCTTCGCCATTACCTGGGGCTGCATGTCGCTGATCCAAATCCTGTCCCGCTTCGCGCCGAGATCGGCGAGCCGTCCGAACTGAAAGTCAAAGCCATGGCCGACCCGTTCCTGTCCATCCAGCACGTTCGAAAATCCTTCGGCGCCACCACCGTGGTGGAGGATTTCAATCTCGACGTCGAACGCGGCGAATTCGTCTCTTTCCTCGGCCCGTCCGGCTGCGGCAAGACCACGGTGCTGCGGATGGTCGCGGGCTTCGAGGAGCCGAGCGCCGGCAAGATCGTCGTCGGTGGCAAGGACATTACGAGGCTGAAGCCCAACCAGCGCAATGTCGGCATGGTGTTTCAGGCCTATGCGCTGTTTCCGAACCTGACCGTGGCGCAGAATATCGGCTTCGGCCTCAAGGTCGCGGGCATGCCTAGGGCTGACATCGATGCCCGTGTCGCCGAGATGCTCGACATCATCAAGCTGCCGCAGATGGCGGATCGCTATCCCTACCAGCTCTCGGGTGGCCAGCAGCAGCGCATCGCGCTGGCTCGCGCCATCGCGCCGAAGCCGAAGCTGCTGCTGCTCGACGAGCCGCTGTCGGCGCTCGATGCCAAGGTGCGTGTGTCGCTGCGCGAGGAAATCCGCTCGATCCAGAAGAAGCTCGGCATCACCACCATCTTCGTGACGCACGACCAGGAAGAGGCGTTGTCGATCTCGGACCGCATCGCCGTCATGCATGGCGGCAAGGCCGAGCAGGTCGGCACGCCGTTCGAGATCTACAACCGCCCGGCAACCAAGTTCGTCGCCAACTTCGTCGGCACGCTGAACGTGCTGGAAGGCACCGTCACCGATGCCTCGGCAGGCACGGTGCGGGTCAACAGCGAAGAGGTCTCGCTCAAGGGCAAGCTCAACGGTTCCAAATCCGGTGACACGCTGTCGCTGGCGCTCCGCCCGGAAGCGATTTCGCTCGGCCGTCAGCCCGGCCGCGACTCCAGCCTTTCCGGCGAAATCTCCGAGGTGCATTTCCTCGGCTCCGTCATCCGGGTTCGCGTCGGCATCGGCGGCAGCACAGTCTCGCTCGACACGTTCAACAGCCCGGCAACGCCGCCCCCCGCGGTCGGTGAAAAGGCCGAGATCTCGTTCTCGTCGAGCGACATGCTGGTGCTGCACTAGGCCGTGCCGATATTCAGGTGAGGCCGGCCGCAAATGCAGGTTTCCTGCGCTCCCGGTGCCTCACCTATCCCAAATTAATTACGCTCCGGTTCCAGGAACCATCATTTTCGATCCGGTGTGACCTCAACCTCGACACATCCTGGATCCGTCCAAATAGAATGTTCTCGAGCCGGCGCGCTATCCATAGCTGCGACTCGCCTGAAGGCCGGCCGGCTCGCCGATCGAACATCCTGCGCTTGGCCGCTTTGCCACTGCCGCCAATTCCGCTTCACGGATATAACAAGCCATGGCTCTTTTCGAACTCACGCTTGTCCTGCTTTTGATCGCCGTCGCACTGACGGCGCTGTCGCGACGGCTGGAGATTCCTTATCCGTCCCTGCTGGCTTTGGCCGGGGTGGGCATCGCCTTCGTGCCAGGTGCGCCAATGATCGAGATCGATCCGGAACTGGCGCTTGCCCTGTTTATCGCGCCGGTGTTGCTCGATGCCGCCTATGACACGTCTTTGCGCGATCTCAACCGCTACAGGGTGCCGCTTGCGTTGCTGGCGCTCGGTGCCGTCCTTTTCACCACGGCGACCGTGGCTCTGGTCGGCTGGACGATGGCAGGCCTGCCGATCGCGGCGGCCATCGCTCTTGGCGCCATCGTGGCGCCACCCGATGCGGTTGCGGCTTCGGCTGTGCTTGGCCAGTTCAAGGTGCCGCACCGCATCACCGCCATCCTGCAGGGCGAGAGCCTGCTCAACGATGCCACGGCGCTGCTAATTTACCGGATTGCGGTTTCGGCGGCAGCAGGCTCGATTCTGTTGAGCAGCGCCGTTCCGATGATCCTGCTGTCCACCCTTGGCAGCCTGGCGGCCGGCTATCTGCTTGGCCGACTGTCTCTGATGACGCTGGGCCGCATCGAGGACCCGGCGAGTGGCACGGTGGTGCAGTTTGCCGGCACATTCGGGGTCTGGATCCTGGCCGACAGGCTGGGCCTTTCCGCCATCATCACCATCGTGGTCTATGCCATGACCATCGCCCGCACCGCGCCGCGCCGCATGCCGGCCAGAAACCGCATCAGCTCCTATTCAGTTTGGGAAACGGCAGTCTTTGTCCTCAATGTATTGGCTTTCGTGCTGATGGGCCTGCAGGCGCGCACGATTGTTGGCAGGCTTGCCGGCGCGGGGCAGACCGATGCGTTCGTCCTGGCCGGTATCGTGCTTGCCATCGTCATCGTTTCACGTCTGATCTGGGTGCTGGGCTGCGGCGCGATCATCAGGTGGTTTGCCCGTTTCGGCAGCGCGGATCGTCAGCGGGACGCGCCATCGCTTCGCGGCGGCATGCTCATCGGCTGGTGCGGGATGCGCGGTCTGGTGACGCTTGCGGCGGCATTCGCCTTGCCGGCTGAGTTCCCCGCCCGCGACCCGATCGTGCTCGCTGCCTTCACGGTCGTGCTCGGCACGCTGGTGTTGCAAGGCATGAGCCTGAAGCCGCTGCTGCGCCTGCTGAACCTCGACCCGGACGAAACCGTTGATCGCGAGGTTGCGCAGGCACGCGTTGTGGTGATGCAGGCCGCCCTCGACATATTGAGCGGCAAGACATCGGACGCGGCGGCTGCGGTGCGCGAGCAATATGCCGCTCAACGCAAGATCGCCAAAAATCCTGACGATGCCCAGGCGGCCACCGAATATGACCGCTTGCGCCTCTATGCCATCAAGAGCCAGCGCGACGTGCTGGAGGAACTGCGCCGCAACGGCACGATCGGTGACGAAGCCTATCACCGCCTCGAGGAAGAGATCGATTGGACCGAACTGGCGGCGTCGCCACCCGGCCGGTTCCAGCCGCTGACGACATAGAGCCTGCTCCATCCCGATGGAATCAAGATGAAGCAGGCTCTGATTCCTGTTTGAGCATGATCTATTCCGAAAAATCGGGTTCCACTTTTCGAGATCATACTTTGGCCGCTGGCCCAGCCCCGTCGCTCGCCCGGCACATTGCAACCAATCTGCCGAACCGCTACTGCCATTCAACATTGAGCCGGATAAGCAATGAAGCTGGTCAGCTACAACATCCAGTACGGGTTCGGCGGCGACGGGCGCTACGATCTTTCGCGCGCAGCGCGCCTCGTTGCCGGTGCCGACATCATCGCCTTGCAGGAGGTCGAGCGGCACTGGCAGCGCAGCAATTTCGACGACCAGCCGGAACTGCTTTCGCGCCTGCTGCCGGACTATCACTGGGTTTACGGCCCAGCTTTCGACATGGATGCCAGCGAGCGGCGCGACGGCCGTCTGGTCAACCGGCGCCGGCAGTTCGGCACCATGGTGCTGTCGAAGCTGCCGATCGTCTGGTCGCGACTGCATGCGCTGCCGATGCGCCGTACGCTGCGGCCGCTCAACACGCGCAATGCGGCACTCGAGTGCATGATCCGCACGCCAGCGGGCCCGGTGCGGGTGTTATCGCTGCATCTCGCCCACATCGCGGTCGAGGAGCGCTTGGAGCAGATCGACTATCTCATGGCCGAGCACCGGCTGGCACCGTCGGCTGGCGGGCCGTGGAGCGGCGTCGACGACGAGCCCGTACGCAATTGGACTAGCGGCGAAGCTGAGCCAGAAAATCCACTGGCGGCGATCTGGATGGGCGATTTCAACATGGAGCCGGACAGTGCCGAATATCGCCGCATCGTCGGCAGCACGCCCTACCATCGCGGGGCCGCTTACCTTGACGGTTTCGTCGATGCCGCTGCCGTGGCCGGCGAGCCGGCTCAGGATTTCCACACCCATGTAAAGACGATCGACGGCAGGGTGGCAAAGCGGCGGCTCGACCATTGTTTCGTCGGCGGCATGTTTACCGGGCGCGTGCGCTCGGTTGGCGCCGACATCGGCGAAGTTGCGTCGGATCATTTCCCGCTCCGGATCGACATCGACCTGGAAACACCCGGCATCGCCCCATGACACTTTTCGTCTTCTTCGCAGTGCTTGCGGCCGCCGCCATGCATGCGATCTGGAACGCGCTGGTCAAGGTCCATCTCGACCGCCACGCTGATGACCCTCGGTATGGGCGCCGCGGCCCTCCTGGTGCTGCCCTTCGTCGAAATGCCGAAGGCGCAAGTGTGGCCCTACATCGTCGCCTCCGTGTTTTTCCACATGGGCTACCGGACTTTCCTGATCGGCGCCTACAAGGCCGGCGACTTCGCCCAGACTTATCCGTTGGCGCGCGGCACCGCACCGCTGCTGGCGGCGCTTGGCGGCATGTTCGTCGTCGCCGAGGTTCCGGCCCCGCTTGCCATTCTGGGTATCTTTCTGTTGTCGGCCGGCACGCTGGTGATGTCGTTTCGCGGCGGCGCGCATCTGGAGAGGCTCAACTTGCGCGCGGTCGGCTTTGCGCTGGCCACCTCGATCTTCATTGCCAGCTACACACTGTCGGACGGCAGCGGCGCGAGGCTGGCCGCCACGGCGCAGAGCTATGCCGCCTGGCTGTTCATCTGCGATGCTTTTGGCGCCTTGGTGCTATGCCTCATCTTCCGTGGGCCGAAGGCGCTGCCGGTGCTGGCGCGCGACTGGAAGGCAGGGCTGTTCACCGGAGTGCTCAGCGGTGCGGCCTACTGGATCGTGATGTGGGCGATGACCAAGGCGCCGATCGCCTCGGTGGCGTCGCTGCGCGAAACCTCGATCCTGTTCGCCATGATGATCTCGGTGTTCGCGCTCGGCGAGAAGATGACAGGCTGGCGCGGTGCCGCCGCGCTGAGCATCGTCGCCGGTGTCGTTGCGCTCAGGCTCGGTTAGTCCAGGTGTCGTCTCGCGATCACCCATTTCACCAATGGGGCGACGAAACCAAGCACATCTACAAATGTGCCCCAATTTTTCGATTGAACGTGAGCATCTTGTCCTAAGGAGCAATCCTCAGGTCGAAGACCATCAGTCCGTCGGTGCCGCCTTCGAGCGCCGCGACCAGTCTTGCGCCGGCGCGCTGATGCGCCTCATGCACCAGATAGGCATCGCGCGCGGCCGCATCGCGGAAATCGATGGTGAAGCCGTCGGTGAAGCCGCGCACGAACGGCTCCGGGCTGACATTGGCGCTGAAATTTACCGCGTCCATGCCGTCGATAACCTGTCGCAGCGCCTCGAGGTCGGCATGGATCGCCATGCGCTCGGCGACGGGAACATCGTTGCGGAATCTAGCGAACACACAGTGCCTGATCATTTTTTGTCCCTAAGCCGCTCGATTTCCAGAAAACACGGCCGGCGGCAGCGGCTCGCGGCCGAGGATCAGGTCGGCGCCCTTTTCGCCGACCATGATGGTCGGCGCGTTGGTGTTGGAGGAGGGCACACGCGGCATCACCGAGGCGTCGCAGACGCGCAGGCCTTCGATGCCGCGCAGCCGCAGATCCGGTGTCACCACAGCCATCTCGTCATGGCCCATGCGGCAGGTGCCGACGGGATGATGGTCGGTCTTGGAACTGCGGCAGGCATAATCGAACAGCTCGTCGTCGCTGGCGAGAGACGGGCCGGGGAGCACTTCGCGCATCACATAGGGGGCGAGCGCCTTCTGTCGCATGATCTCACGCGCCAGTCTCAGCCCCTTGATCGACATGGCGCGGTCATAGGGATCGGACCAGTAGTTCGGATCGATCAGCGGGTGGTCGGCGGGATCTGCACTCTTCAGCCGCACCGTGCCGCGCGAGCGCGGGCGCAGGAAGGCCGAGTTCAAAGTGACGCCCGGATTTTTCAGCTTCTCGACGCCGGCCTCGATGCCGGAGCCCAAACCGAGATGGAACTGAATATCGGGCGACGCGGCAGTCGGGTCGGCGTACCAGAAGCCGCCGGTCTCGAACAGGCTGGAGGCCACCGGCCCCTTCTTCAGCAGCAGGTATTGCAGGCCGGCCCAGGCCGTGCGGTGCAGCTTGGCGTAGTTGTCGTAGGTGTGGTCGCCGGTGCATTCGGCGATGACGAACAAATCGAGATGGTCCTGCATGTTGGAGCCGACGCCGGGCAAATCATGAACCGGCGTCACGCCGACCGATTTCAGATGATCGGCCGGACCGATGCCCGACTGCATCAAGAGTTTCGGCGAGCCTATGGCGCCGGACGAGACGATCACCTCGCGCTCGGCGCGCAGGATTTCCTTCTCGCCGCCTGGCTTGTCGACGATTTCGACGCCTATAGCACGGCCCTTCTCGACGACGATGCGGGTCACCAGCACCTCGGTCCTGACGGTCAGGTTCTTGCGGGAGCGGATCGGTCTGAGATAGGCGACAGAAGCGGAGGAGCGGCGGGCATCCTTCTGAGTCAACTGGTAATAGCCGACCCCTTCCTGGCTGGCGCCGTTGAAATCCGGATTGAAGGGGATGCCCATCTCCTGGCCGGCACGGAAATAGGCCTCGCAGATCGGCAGCGGCGAAATCGGGTTCGACACGCCGAGCGGGCCTTGGTCGCCGTGAAAGTCGTTGGCGTAGCGCTGGTTGTTCTCGGCGCGTTTGAAGTAAGGCAGCACATCGCGATAGCCCCAGCCGGCGAGACCCTCTTCCTTCTCCCAAGTATCATAGTCGCGGGCGTTGCCGCGCGTGTAGATCTGGGCGTTGATGGACGAGCCGCCGCCGACGACCTTGGCCTGCGTGTACCAGAAGACGCGATCCTTCATGTGCCTCTGCGGCACCGTCGACCAGCCCCAGGAGGCAATGCCCTTGGTCATCTTGGCAAAGCCCGCCGGCATGTGGATATAGGGATGCCAGTCCTTGCCGCCGGCCTCCAGCAGCAGGACCGAATTTGCCGGATCCTCGCTCAATCGGTTGGCCAGAACACAGCCGGCCGGACCGGCGCCCACGATGATGTAATCGGTCATGACACTGTCCACTTACAGCCGCGGCACGGAGAGCGCGCCGTCGACATTGATGATCGAGCCGGTCGAAAAGCCGAATCTGCCGCCGGCGAGCGCCGCCACCACTGCGCCGATGTCTGAGGCTTCGCCCCAGCGCTTGGCCGGCACCAGCCCGCTATCGATGAGCGCGTCGTATTTGGCGGTCACGCCGGATGTCATGTCGGTGCGGATGATGCCGGGCCGCACCTCGAACACGCCGATGTTTTCGGGCGCAAGCCGAAGCGCCAGGTTCTTCACCCACATCGAAAGCCCGGCCTTGGAGATGCAGTAGTCCGGTCGTTCCGGTGATGCCATTTCGGCGCTGACCGACGTGATGGTGATGATCGATTTTGTGTGGTCGCCCGGTGTAGCCAGCATTGCCTTGGCGACAGCCTGGCTGAGGAACACGGTGCCGCGCAGATTGATGCCCAGCGTGCGGTCGAAATTCTCCGGTTTGAGGTCCAGCAGGTCACCGCGCACGGCAGCGCCGACGCCGGCATTGTTGACCAGGCAGTCGATGCGGCCGAAGGCGCGCGTCGCGGCATCGACAAGCGTGGTGTGGCTGGCGAGATCGGCGATGTCGCAAGGGACATAAGCGAATTTCGCGCCTCGGCCGGCAATATCAGTAGCAAGACCATCCCTCGCTTGATCGGCCAGATGGGCGACCAGGAAGTCTAAGCCGGCACGCGCGACCGGCTGGTCGCTAGCAAGCCCGATGCCGCGCGCGCCGCCGGTGACGATGGCCGCCGGGCGGGTCATACGGCGAGGTCCATCTTGCGGATATGATCGGCGACGCGCAGCGCTTGTGCCGCGATCGACAGGGCCGGGTTCACGGCGGCCGAGTTGGGCAGGAAACTGGCATCGACGACGAACAGGTTCCGATGGTCGAAGGACCGGCAGAAGGGGTCGAGCGGTGCGGTCGCCGGATCGTCGCCCATCTTCACCGTGCCGCACTGGTGCGAAGGGGTGCGCTTGTCGAAAGGCCGCGACAGAACAATCGGATAGCCGCAAGCGCGGAAGTTTTCGCGCATCACCTTGGTCAACCCGTCAAGTGACTGCATGTTGGAACGCCGCCACTGCATGACGATGTCCTTGCCGTCGACCATGATGCGGCTTTCGGGATCGGGCAGGTCTTCGCACATCAGGTACCAGTCGACGGCGTGGCCGGCCATGAAATCGAGCGCGAATTTCGGCGCGAACTTTACATTGGCCCTCAGCATGTTGCCGTCGATCTTGCCGAGAAGCTGGACATTGCCGAGCGGCTTGCCACCCTTGCCGTCTGACAAATAATAGTCGTTCAGCATCAGCGTCTTCTGGTAGACGGCATCGTTGCGGCGGCGCGGGTCGATCGCCAGCATGGCGCTCGAATTGTGGTTCATGAAATTGCGGCCGACCTGGTCGGAGCGGTTGGCGACGCCTTTGCCGTCTGGCGAGGGCGAGCGAAGCAGGATGACGGCGGAATTGACCGCGCCGGCAGAGAGGATGACCAGCTTCGGTGATACTTTCTTCGCCTCGCCGTCCTGCTGATAGTGGATAGTGGCGATGCTTTTGCCGTCGGGCGACGCTTCCAGGTACTCGACATGGCAGCTGGTCTCAAGCCGGATGTTGCTGTCGTTGAGTGCCGCCGTCAGTGGTCCCGTCTGAGCGTCGACCTTGCCCTGGCCGGTGTTGGGGAAAGCATCCCAGCCGGTCTTGCCCTCTTTCAGCCACGTGTCGATGTCGACGCCGAGCGGCAGCGAGGCCGGATGTAGGCCGAGGCTTTTCAGCTCGGCACGGGCGCGGGCGATGGGGGCCTCGTCGGGCACTGGCTTGTAGGCATACGGGAGCGAATGGAACGGCTCGGTCGGGTCCTCGCCCAGTGCACCGCGCACGCGAAACAGCTGTTCGGCTTTCGAATACCAGGGCTCGAACTCCTCATAGGAAAACGGCCAGGCCGGCGAGACGCCGCCGAAATGCTCCATGGCGGCAAAGTCTTCCTTGCGGTAGCGGATCAGCACAGCGCCATAGAATTTTGAATTGCCGCCGACATAGTAGTAGTTGCCGGGATTGAAGGCAGCCCCTCCCGCTTCGCGCCACATCTCCTTCGGCCGGTAGTGGCCGTTGATGAAAATCGAACGCGTGTCACGCGCGTGCGGCGTCGCCGGCAACGGCACACCGCGTTCCAGCATCAGGATGTTCGCGCCGCTGCCGGCAAGGCCGGAGGCGATCGTTGCGCCGCCGATGCCGGAGCCGATGATGACGATGTCCGGATTTGTCATGGCCGTCAGCGAATGCGGCTCTCGGTCGCCGGATCGAAGAACACAGCCTTTGTCAGGTTGAAGGCGAGCGGCGTGTTGGTGCCCGGCTGGATGTTGGCGTCGGCACGCAGCCGCGCCACCACGCCCTTGCCGCCGAGATTGGTGACGGCGAAGGTGTCGGAGCCTGCAGGTTCGACGACCTCGATATGACAGTCGGCGGTGGCGATGTTCGAGGCGTTGCGTTCGGCGCCTTCCGGGTCGGTCAGCGCTTCAGGACGGACGCCGAAGATGATCGGCTTGCCCTGGAATGCCGATAGGCCGGTCGGTGCATTGGCCATCGGCAGGTTGATCGGCTCGCGCGCCTCGCGCTGGAGCACGACGGACAGCGCGTTGCCATTGGCGCCGATCGTTGCCGGGATCAGGTTCATCGCCGGCGAGCCCATGAAATCGGCGACGAACAGATTGGTCGGGTTGTTGTAGATTTCGGCCGGAGTGCCGAACTGCTGTACCTCGCCGTCGCGCATGACAGCAATCTTGGTCGCCAGCGTCATCGCCTCGATCTGGTCGTGGGTGACGTAGACGATGGTGGTGCCGGTGGTGGCGTGCAGGCGCTTGATCTCGATGCGCATATCGACGCGCAGCTTGGCGTCGAGGTTGGAGAGCGGCTCGTCGAACAGGAACAGTTTGGGGTCGCGCACCAGCGCCCGGCCCATAGCGACGCGCTGTCGTTGACCGCCGGAAAGCTGGCTCGGCTTGCGCTGCAGCAGGTGGCCGATCTGCAAGACCTTCGCCACCTTGTCGATCGCCTTCTGGCGCTCCGCCGCCGGCACGCCGCGCATCTCCATGCCGAAGGAGATGTTTCCGGCCACCGTCATGTTCGGGTAGAGCGCATAGCTTTGGAACACCATGGCGATGTCGCGCTTCGAGGGATGCAGATCATTGATGGTGCGGCCATCGACACGAATTTCGCCCGAAGTGATTGTTTCCAGTCCGGCGATGGTGTTGAGAAGCGTGGACTTGCCGCAGCCGGACGGGCCGACCAGCACTAGGAAGCCGCCTTTCTCAAGCTCGACATCGATCCCCTTGAGGATCTCCACCTGGCCGAAGCGCTTTCTCAGACCATCAATTTCCAGAAAAGCCATCAGATTATCCTTTGACGGCGCCAGCCATGAGACCGCGCACGAAGTAGCGGCCGGCGAGCACATAGACGAGAAGGGTGGGCAGTGCCGCGATCATCGCGGCGGCCATGTTGACGTTGTATTCGACGACGCCGGTCGACGTGTTGACGACGTTGTTGAGCGCCACCGTCATCGGCATCACGTCGCCGGAGCCGGCATAGGCGGAGGCAAACAGGAAGTCGTTCCAGATGTTGGTGAACTGGTAAATCACCGTCACCACGATGATCGGCAGTGAGTTGGGCAGCATGATGCGCCGGAAGATCTGGAAGAAGCTTGCCCCGTCGACCTGCGCCGCCTTGACCAGTTCGGTTGGGAACGCCTCGTAGTAGTTGCGGAAGAACAGCGTGGTGAAGCCGATGCCGTAGACAACGTGGACGAAGACCAGGTTGACTGTCGAATTACCGAGGCCGAAGCTCGTTCCGATCGCATTCTGCAAAGTCACGCCGAAACGGCCGATGCTGCCAAGGATGGTCGCCATCGGCAACAGCACCGACTGGAACGGGATGAAGCAGGCAAACAGCATCAGCCCGAACACCAGCGTCGCCCCGCGAAAGCGCCATTTTGTCAGCACATAGCCGTTGAGCGCGCCGAGCAGGGTCGAGATGATGACTGCCGGAACCACCATCTTGATCGAGTTCCAGAAATAGCCCTTCATGCCGACGCAGGTCAGGCCCGAGCAAACTTCGCTCCACGCCTTTATCCATGGGTCGAAGGTCGGCGCTTGCGGCAGCGCCAGCATGTTGCCGTTCTGGATCTCTTCCATGGTCTTGAAGGAGGTCACCAGCATGACGAACAGCGGCATCAGGTAGAACAGCGCAAACAGCGCCAAGAGCCCGTAGATGACGATGCGGTTGATGAGCTTGACGTTGACGCCGCCTGAGGCCTGACGGGCGGGAGTGGTGACGGCGCTCATCGCGGCTTCTCCCTGAGTTCCGAATAGAGATAGGGCACGATGATGGCGACGATGGTCATCAGCATGATCACGGCGCTGGCCGAGCCGACGGCCATCTCGTTGCGCTTGAAGGTGTACTCGTACATGAAATTAGAGGGCAGCCAGGCCGAGCCGCCGGGGCCGCCGCTGGTCAGCGCCACGACAAGGTCATACGACTTGATGGCGAGGTGCGCGAGCACGATGAAGGCCGACAGGAAGATCGGCCGCAGCAGCGGGATGACGATGCGGCGGTAGAGCTGGAAGGTGGTGGCGCCATCGATCTGCGCCGCCTTCATGATCTCGCCGTCGATGCCGCGCAGACCGGCCAGGAACATCGCCATGATGAAGCCCGAGGCCTGCCAGACACCGGCGATGACCACCGTGTAGATGACGAAATCCTTGTTCTTGATCCAGTCGAAATGGAAGCTCGTCCAACCCCATTGATGCAAGGTCTGCTCGAGGCCGAGGCCGGGATCGAGGAACCATTTCCAGGCAACCCCGGTGACGATGAAGGACAGCGCCATCGGATAGAGATAGATCGGCCGCAGCACGCCTTCGCCGCGGATCTTCTGGTCGAGCAGGATGGCCAGGAACAGGCCGAGCGCCAGGCAGATGAAGATGTAGAGAAAACCGAAAATGCCCACGTTGGTGATCGACGTGTACCAGCTTGATGGCGGGTCGGTGTCGAAGGTCCAGCCCCACAGCCGCTGATAAGCACGCGAGCCGGTGATGGCATAGGACGGGAAGGTCTTGGAATTGGTGAAGGACAGATAGATCGTCCACAGGATGAAACCGTAGACGAAGACGATGGTGATGGCAAAGCTCGGTGCCAGCACGATCTTGGGCAAGGCGTCCTGCAGGCGCGAGCGCACCGAGGCGCCCGGGCGTGCGTGCTCCGGCGTCAGCTTGATCTGGCTTGTCGCTACCGTGCTCATGAGGCTCCTCCCGTCGACGCGCGACCAACCGGCTTCGCGGATCGGAGCCTTCCCCACCGGGGCGGGGAAGGCGTTTTCTTGTGTGGCGCTTACTTGGCGTCGTCGATGGCCTTGACCAGTTCGGTCACGGCCTCGTCCGAGGTCTTGATCTGACCATGGACGAACTTGGAGACGACATCCTTGTAGGCATTGGCGACCGCCGGAGGCGCGCCATAGCCCTGGGCCAGCGAGCCGAACAGCGTGCCGCCTTCGTTGGCTGCCTTCAGGTCGGCGATGCCCTTCTTGCCGCAAGCGTCGAAGTCCGTGTCCGGAACGTCGGTACGGGCGGGAACCGAACCCTTGACGACGTTGAAAGCCGACTGGAAGCTCTTCGACAGGGTGGCGGTGGCCAATGCGACCTGGGCGGCCTTGCGGTCGTCCGGAACGTTGAACATGCCGAACATGTCGGAGTTGTAGACTACCGAACCTTCGGTGCCCGGGAAGCGATAGCACAGGAAGTCCGTGCCAGGCGTTTTCTTAGCGGCGTTAAACTCGCCCTTGGCCCAGTCGCCCATGACCTGCACAAGGGCATCGCCCTTGATGACCATGGCGGTTGCAAGGTTCCAGTCGCGGCCCGAGAAGTTCGGGTCGACATAGGTGACGAGCTTGGCGAGGTTGTCGAACGACTTCTTCATCGTGTCGGACTTGAGAGACTCGTCGTCAAGGTCGTTGAAGGCCTTCTTGTAGAATTCAGGTCCGCCGGTCGACAGCACGACGGAGTCGAACATGGTGGCTTCCTGCCAGTTCTGGCCGCCGAGAGCGAGCGGGATCACGCCTGCCGCCTTGGCCTTGTCGAGCAGGGCAACGAAGTCGTCGAAGGTCTTCGGCTCGGTGCCGCCGATCTTGTCCATGACGGCCTTGTTGATCCACAGCCAGTTGACCGAGTGGACGTTGACCGGAGCCGCGACCCATTTGCCTTCATAGACCGAGAACTTCTGCAGGGCGGCCGGAACGGACTTGTCCCAGCCTTCCTTCTTCGCCGTCTCGGTCAGGTCGCCCATGACGCCGGCAGCGGCATAGTCGAGCACGGTGTAGCCGAGCATCTGCGAGGCGGTCGGGTAATTGCCGGCCGCGACCATTGCCTTCAGCGCCGTCATGGCAGCGTCGCCGCCACCGCCGGCCACCGGCACGTCTTTCCAGGCGTAACCTTCCTTGGCCAGGTCACCCTTGAGGACGTTGAGAGCAGCCGCTTCGCCGCCCGATGTCCACCAATGCAGCATCTGGACTTCCTTGACGTCCTCGGCATGAGCCGCGAAAGCCAGACCGGATGCGAGAGCCGTTCCGATAAGCAGTTTGCGCAACATGTACTTCCTCCCTTGTTGCATTACACGACCGGTGGAAGCCCACCGGGTTCTTCTCAACTCAGCCGACCCACCATCCGGTGCGTTGGCCGCGGTGAAACTGGATTGTCTTTTCTTCGGTATAGTCCTCGACGGCGCGTTTGCCGAGTTCGCGTCCGATACCGGACTGCTTGTAACCCCCAAAGGGAAGCTCGGGATAACCTTCCATGAATGTGTTCACCCAGACGGTCCCCGAACGCACGCCACGCGCCACCAACATGCAAGTGTCGATGCTGGCGCTCCACACGCCCGCCGACAAACCATAGGGCGTGTTGTTGGCGATGTGCAACGCCCTTTCAATCGATTCAAAGGTCAGCACCGAGAGCACCGGGCCGAAAACTTCCTCGCGCGCTATGGCCATCTCTTCGGTGACATCGCGGATGATGGTGGGATCGAGGTATTGGCCGGCATTGGAGGCCAGCTGCTTGCCGCCGCTGTAGACGCTGCTGCCTTCGGTTGCGGCTGCCGCAACGTAACCTGCCACCTTGGCCAGGTGATCGGATGAGATCATCGCGCCGACCTTGGTCTGGTCATCGAGCGGATCGCCGATCGTCACCCTGGCGGTGAGCGCCTTGACGGCATCGAGAAAATCATCGGCGATCGCCTCATGCACGATCAACCTGCTGCCGGCATTGCAGCATTCGCCGGCATTGAAGAAGCCGCCGAACACCGCCGCGTCGGCGGCAGCCTTGAGGTCGGCGTCGGGGAAGACGATCTGGCCGTTCTTGCCACCGAGTTCCATCGAGACTTTCTTCAGCGACTGCGCTGCCGAGGCCATCGTCATCTTGCCGACGCGGGTGGAGCCGGTGAACGACACCATCTCAACCAGGGGATGACTGACCATCGGGGCGCCGACGGCGGCGCCGAGAACAGCAAGGATGTTGACGACACCCGCGGGCCGCCCCGCCGGCATCACGATATAGACGCGCACCAACGGCGAGGCCGCGGTCATAAAGCACGGCGTGA